>JAJFGM010000496.1 GCA_021776145.1 Kiloniellaceae bacterium
CGCTCCATCGTCGATCATCTGCACATCATCGAGGCCCTCGAACGGCGTGACACCGACCTCGCCGAACGCCTCGTCAGAGAACACACCCTCAACCTCGCAAAACACGTCGAAACGCACCTCGAACTGCCCGCCTGACCGCGGGCCAAGAGAGGCGACAGGAAGGAAAGCGCACCTGCGCCAATTTCGCGGCGGGCGCGTGCTTGGTCTGTGCCGGCGCCCGAAGTGACTGCGCCCGAAGTGACTGCGCCCGGAGTAGCTACGCCCGAAGTGACTGCGCGAAAACCCATGCGTTGGCCCGCAGTCCGAGGTTCATTGCGGTCAGACGAGATTCGTTTCACGTTTTTGCCTTCACGTCGCCACTGTTGCGTTATGGTGAAATCTTGCTTGCAAATTTTGGTATACAGCATGCTTTCGATGCGATTATAGTATCTCTGGTATACCAAATGCCATCACCTCGGTTCGAGGAACGTGGTGTGCTGGTACGATAAGGATGCCGGGCGAACCAGCAGAGTTTGAAACGATCCCCGTAAAGGCCAGACTTTTTTGCGGAGATCGGGGAAACAAAGGCGTCCAAATTAATTCGGGAGGAACACAATGAAGAATATTGGAAGAAGGGCGTTTGCTCTGGGCATCTCCCTGGCAGTTGGCGCAGGGCTGAGCATGACCGCCGGCGTTCACAAGGCGGCCGCGGAGTGGAAGCCCCAAAAGCCGGTAGAGTTCGTTATCATGGCTGGACAGGGCGGCGGTGCCGATCGTCTGGCGCGGCTCATTCAGAGCATCATTGAAAAGAACGACTTCTCTAATCAGCCGTTCATTCCCATCAACAAAGGTGGCGGTTCGGGCGCGGAAGCCTTGCGTTATCTGAAAGACAAGGAAGGCGATCCGCACGTCATCATGGCGACGCTGAACAGCCTTTACACCACACCGCTGCGCAATCCCGAGCTGGGTGTCAACATCGAGGAATACACCCCGATCGCGCGTCTGGCCGAAGACACCTTCCTGCTGTGGGTGAATTCTGAAAAGGACATCAAGTCCGTCGACGACTACATCGCGGCGGTGAACACGATGGGGTCCGACAACTGGAAAATGGGCGGGACCGGCAGCGGGCAAGAAGATTCCTTGGTAACCGGAATGCTTGAGGCGGCCTATGGCATCAAGCACACCTATATCCCCTTCGCGGGTGGCGGCACGGTCGCCAAGAACCTTGTTGGCGGGCATGTCGAATCGACCGTCAACAACCCCTCCGAACAGCTCGGTTTTTTCCAGGCTGGCAAATCGCGTCCACTGGCGGCCTTCACACCTGAGCGTCTCGCGGCCTTCCCGGACGTGCCGACCTTCAAGGAGCTTGGCCACGACCTCGTCTACTACATGCAGCGCAGCGTCATCGCGCCGGGTGGCATCGACCCCGAGGTCCAGGCCTTCTACGAAGGCGTCTTTCAGAAGGTCAACGATTCCGCGGAGTGGAAGGAATACACCGAAAGCAAGAGCCTAAATCGTGCCTGGCTGACCGGTGATGATCTGATGGCCTATTTCGTCGGCGAACGCGAGTTGCATCGCAAGCTTCTGATGGAAGCCGGCGAGATCAAATAAGCGCTCTTTGAGGCGACTCTTGAGGGGGGAGGAAATCCTATGCGGCGTGCTGAATTCGTTATGGCCGGCGTTATGGCGGTTTTCTCCCTCTATCTCATGTGGAAGAGCGCGGAGCTCCCGATCGGTTGGGAGCGCGGGCGCGGGCCGGGCGGGGGCGCTTTCCCCTTCTGGCTGTCGTTTGGCATGCTCTTGTGCTGCGGTCTCATCGTCATCCGCGCATGGCGCCGGGTGACGCCGGAGTCACGCTCGACAGAACCTTTTATGGACCGACTCAGCCTCAAGCTCTTTCTCACGTCGGCCTTGTCGATCGCCGCGATGCTCTTGGCTTTTCACTATGTCGGGACTTATGTCGCGGTGCCGCTTTTCTTCATTTTCTATATTCGCTTCATCGGCCGGCATTCGTGGGTCACGACAGGGGCAATGGCGCTTCTGACGCCCGTAGTTTTGTTTTTCTTCTTCGAGATCGGTCTCAAGATCCTTTTGCCGAAGGGGGTCACGGAACCGCTCTTTTATCCGCTCTATGGGTACTTCCTGTAGGCGGTGAAGATGGAGAACCGGAGGGGTCCGGGTGGAACGGCCGTGCCGGCGTTCCTCGAAATTGTTGCGGTGAGCATATTGCCCAAAACCGTGGGCCAGAACCGGTGGCGTGGGGGGACCTGTCGCCGGACTGCTGGAAGCGTTTCAAAAAATGGGCACCGCCGGCGTCGCTGTGTCCCCGAACGAGCAAGTGAGAATCTGGGCACATGGAACTTCTAGGACATCTCAGCGACGGTTTTGTCACGGCCTTTGCGCCCTTGAATCTGACACTTTTAGTCCTCGGCTGCGCCGTCGGGCTGTTTGTCGGCGCCATGCCGGGACTGGGTTCGGTCAATGGCGTGGCCATTCTCTTGCCGGTCACCTTCTTCGTGCCGCCGACCTCGGCCGTCATCTTTCTGGCCGCGATTTACTACGGCGCTATGTATGGCGGTGCGATCTCGTCGATCATGCTGGGCATACCGGGCGCCTCGACCGCCGTTGCGACGACCTTCGATGGGCGACCTATGGCCTTGAAAGGGCTGGCGGACCGTGCCCTGGTCGCGGCCGCTGTCGCTTCCTTTGTCGGTGGAACGATCTCGGTCGTACTGTTCTCGCTCTTTGCGCCGCCGCTGGCCGACTTTGCCCTGAAATTCGGGCCGCCCGAGGAGTTCGCCTTGATGGTCCTGGCTTTCGCCACCTTCATTGGACTCGGTGGTGATGACATCCCGAAGACTTTTTTCTCGATCTTCATCGGCCTGGTCTTCAGCGCCGTCGGCCTGGACATCATCAGCGGCGAGCCGCGCCTGGTGTTCGGCGGCCTTCCCGGGTTTTACAAGGGGATCTCGTTCCTTGTCCTGGCCATCGGCATCTATGGCATCGGCGAGATCCTTTGGACGGTCGACTCCAGCAAGGGCAAAGTCACCATTGCCCAACACAATGTGACCTTCGCGCGCCTACTAGAGTCTTTGCGCGCGTTGAAGCCGACTTTTCGGACCATGTTGCTGAGTTCCGGCCTGGGGTATTTCGTCGGCATCCTTCCCGCCGCCGGCGCCACGCCGGGCTCCCTGATGGCTTATGGCATGACCAAGAGCCTGTCCAAGGACCCGAGCAAATACGGCAAGGGCGAAATCAACGGCGTGGTTGCGCCGGAGGCGGCGAACAACGCCGCCAGCACCGGCTCCATGCTGCCGATGCTGACGCTCGGTATTCCCGGATCACCGACCACCGCCATTCTGCTTGGCGGCATGATCATCTGGGGCCTGGAGCCCGGCCCCCTGCTTTTTGTCGAGCAGCAGGAGTTTGTCTGGGGCCTGATCTCAAGCCTTTATATCGCCAACCTTTTCACTCTGCTCATCAACCTCGCCTTCATCCCGGTCTTCATCTGGGTCTTGAAGATGCCCTTCACCATATTGGCGCCGATCATCTTCGTACTTTGCGTCATCGGCGGCTACGCGCCGGCGCAAACGATGCACGATGTGTGGCTGATCCTGATCTTTGGTGTTGTCGGTTACTTGATGCGCAAGCTTAACTATCCGATGGCGCCGGCGGTCCTGGCGATCGTCCTCGGGCCGCTGGCCGAGAAGGCTTTTCGGCAGACCCTGATCGGCTCGCACGGCGACCCCTTGATCTTCGTCGAACGGCCGCTTTCGGGGTTTTTCATGTTCGCCGCGCTGCTGTTTTTCGTCTATCCGCTCTATCTCACCGCAAAGCGCAAGAAGGCGCGCAAAAACGGACCTGAAGAACCTGCGCGGCCGGCTTAATGACGCGCGCCGCTCACAGGTCGGAGAGGAACATCACTCTTGCGGGGTTTTTGGTATCTGGAGTATGGTATACCAAGAAATTGGGGCGCCCACAGGCCGTTTGGCTGGCGTCCCGCAATCAGGCCAGGGACGCTAGCCGCTCTGAAGTCGCGGCAGACGTCCAATGGACCGTGACGGAATTGCGATTGGTTTAAGGCATGGTGGTTTCAGCGCTCAGTCTGCAGCCGATCGAGGTGGTGCCCAGCCTCAAGGAGAAGATTTACGATTCCTTGAAGCAGGCGATCACCTCGATGAACATCTATGCCGAGGATGCGGACCTTCGGCTCGACGAACGCCAGCTCTCCGAACAGCTCGAGATCAGCCGCACGCCGATCCGCGAGGCCCTGGCGCGCCTC
>JAJFGM010000497.1 GCA_021776145.1 Kiloniellaceae bacterium
GTGCCGTAGGGGCACCACTCGCCGCCCGCGAGGCCGCAGGTCTGCGGCGAGGCGTTGACCAGTTCGCTCTCCACACTCGGCGCGGCGCCGAGGCCCTCGGCATTGAGGTACCAGGTGCGCGGCGCGATGCGCGGGCTCGGCCAGGCCGTCTCGGCGACCCAGCGGCCGGGCGCCTCGGCGTACCACGGCGCCGCCGGCAAGTCTTCCTGCATTAGGGCCCGCAGCATCGATTCGTCCATGATGCCGGTCTCCGCGCCCTTCAGCCAATGATCCCACCAGCGCAGGGCTTCCTGCAGAAAGCCGATGGCCGGCCCCGGCGCGCGTTCGGAGTGACCCCACTGGTGGGCGTGCGGCCCGACCAGCCCCAGGCGCGGCACCTGAAGATTGGCGAGCAGCCTGAAGATGGCGTTGGAGTAACCGTCGAGCCAGCCGCCGACGGCAAAAACCGGGCATTGAATGGCGCCGTAGTCCTGGTTGACCGAGCCGTGTTTCCAATAGGCGTCGCGGTGCTGGTGGCTCAACCAGGTCTCAAGCGGGCAGGGCACCTGGGCCAGGCGCTGCATCCAGTTGTCCCGCCAGCCCGCGCCCATGATCGCCGGGTCGCCCGGCAGGGGCAGGATCGAGAAGAAGGTGGTGCCCCAGTCCATGTTGTCGTTGAGCAGGCAGCCGCCCATATAGTGCATGTCGTCGCTGTAGCGGTCGTCCGTCGAGCAAGAGGTGATGATGGCGGCCAGGGCCGGCGGCCGCAGCGCCGCGACCTGCAGGGCGTTGAAGCCGCCCCAGGAAATACCGAACATGCCGACCTTGCCGCTGCACCAGGACTGCGCCGCCAGCCAGGCGATGACCTCGACGGCGTCGTTCAGTTCCTGGCTGGTGTACTCATCCGACATGACCCCGAAGGAATCGCCGGCGCCGCGCAGGTCGACTCGCGCCGATGCATAACCGTGACCGGCGAAATAGGCGTGCTTGGGCTCGTCGCCGCCGCGCGTGGCGTCGCGCTTGCGGTAGGGCAGGTACTCCAACAGCGCCGGCACGGGGTCGGCCTCGGCGTCCTCGGGCAGCCAGATGCGCGCCGCCAGCCGGTGGCCGGAGCTGAGCGGGATCCATGTCTCCTCTTCAAGGACCTTCACCCGGCGCGGAAAGTCATCGATGATTTTCATGGGGACTGCCCTCTCTGTCGCCTGCCTGCCGCCTAAGCGGGGCGTAACTATCGGGCAGCCCGACAGCCTTAGGCAAGGGCCTGCGCGAAGAAGAGGGTCAGGTTGGCAAGTGCGGAAACCACAAGCACTACAAAAGTCAACGTCATGCCGGCGATGCGAAAGCGGTAGTCCTCGGGCGATCTCGACAGGCCGAGGGCGTGCAGCGCGCGGCCGACAAGCAAGGCCAAACCGAGCCCATGCACGACGAGGGGCTGCAGGCCCTGGATTTCCGCGAAGGCCATCAAGATCAGCGCCAGGGGAACATATTCGGCGAAGTTGCCCTGGGCGCGAATGCGCCGCAAGAGTCCGGGATCGCCTTCATCGCCGATGGCGATGCGTTGGCGGCGGCGAATGACGATGACGTTGCGCGAGAGCAGGAGAAAGAGCAGCGCGAGCAACGCCGCATAAAGAGCGGTGACAGTGATCATGGGAGCTCCTGGGCAGTCCGATTCAGGTCCGTGAGTCCGACGGCGGAGATGGTTTCAAGGTTTTGGCCGGTTGTCACGGATACGCGGCGCGGCGGCCGGCGGATCAACATCGTCTCGGGCACGACATCGAAGCAAATGGCCGCGTAAATTCGCAGCCGCCGCGCGCTTGGGGCTTACCTGACCGGCCGGAATGACGTAGACCGATGCCATGGACGACGACGCGCGCCTGTTCGAAGTTTTCATGAACGTGCAACGCGGCCTGCCGCGCCAGGGGCCGGGCTGCGACGAAAGCACGCTCCAGGCCGTGGCGCTCTGCGCCGGGCTGCCGACACCGCCGGCCGTGCTCGACATAGGCTGCGGGCCGGGCCGGCAGACCCTGGCGCTTGCCAAGGCGCTGGCCTGCTCGGTGACCGCTGTCGACGTCTACGAGGAATATCTCGACGTCCTGCGCCAAGGCGCCGAGGCCGCCGGCCTTGGCGACCGCATCGAAATCCTTGCCGCCGACATGGCGGCCCTGCCGGTCGCGGCCGAAAGCTTCGATCTTATCTGGGCCGAGGGTTCGGCCTACATCATGGGTTTCGAGACGGCGCTCTCGGCATGGATGGCCTTTCTCGCGCCCGGCGGCTGCCTCGCGGTCAGCGAACTGGTGTGGCTGCGGCCCGACCCGCCGGCCGAGGTCGCCGGCTTCTTTGCCGAGACCTATCCGGCGATGCGCGATGTCGAGACGAACCTGGGCCGGGTTCGGGCCTGCGGTTACGAGGCCCTCGGGCACTTCACCCTGCCCGACAACGCCTGGTGGCAGCACTACTACGGGCCCCTGGAGGCGAAGCTGCCGGCCTTGCGCGAGAAGTACGCGGGCGATGCCGAAGCGCTCGGTGTCGTCGCCATCACCGAGCGCGAGATCGACATGCGGCGGCGTTTTGGCGAGAGTTACGGCTACGAATTCTTCGTCGGGCGCAAGAGCCGGTAGTCGCGCGGCGTGGGCTCTCACGGGCAAGGAGAGGGCATGTGGGTCGCGGAGGCCGACGGTTGCAAGGCGGGTTGGTTCCGGGTCGCCCGCGAAAGCGGGGCGCTGTGTTTCCGCCTCGTTGAAAGTGCGTGGGCGAACGCAAACGCTGTCGCCGTATCCGCCCGTGGATGCAACCGGTCTGCAAATGCGGATCGTCTGCTGAGGCTCCGATAGGCCGCGCCTTCGTCGAATGTCTCGCCGGGCGCTTCGCCAGGGAATGCGCCTGGCGTGAGCGCCCTTAGCGTTTCAGCAGCACCAGATCGTCGGGGTCGAGGTGGAAGGTCAGCGCCTGGCCGGACCGGTAGATTTCTTTTTGCGGCAGCCTTGCCTTCATCGGTGTGTCCTGGCCGGCGAGGCGAAAGCCGCAGAGATGATGGGTGCCGAAAAAGCCGGTCTCGGTCACCTCGGCCGGGCCGAGGGCCTGGCGGCCGGGCGCGGTTTCGCTGTGCAGATGCTCGGGGCGCAGCGACAGGACGACGGCGGTATCGGGGGTGGCTTCGCCGCTCACGCTGAAGATGCCGAGCGCCGTTTCCACCGCGACCTTGCCGTGGTCGGCAGCCCGCACGCGGCCGTCGATGAGGTTGCTTTCGCCCATAAAGGTGGCGGTGAAGCGCGAGGCCGGGCGCAGATAGATCCGCTCCGGCGGGCCCATGTCCTCGATGCGGCCTTGGTTGAGGACGACGATCCTATCGGCGATGGCCATGGCTTCGTCCTGGTCGTGGGTGACGTGCACGAAGGTGGTGCCGACGCGTCTTTGGATGGCTTTCAGTTCGTCCTGCATCTGCCGCCGCAGCTTCAAATCGAGGGCGCCGAGCGGCTCGTCGAGCAGCAGCACGCTGGGCTCGACCACCAGCGAGCGGGCCAGCGCGATGCGCTGGCGCTGGCCGCCGGAGAGTTCGTGGGTGCGCCGTGCCGCGGTGTCGCCGAGACCGACCATCTCCAGCGCCGCGGCGACGCGGGGCCCCCGTTCGGCCTTGGCGATGCCGCGCATCTTCAGGCCGAAGGCGACGTTGCCACCGACGGTCATATGGGGGAACAGCGCATAGTCCTGAAAGACCGTTGTGGTCGGGCGCTTGGCCGGCGGCATCTGGGTGACGTCTTCGCCCTTGATGAGGATGCGGCCGGCGGTCGGTTCGAGAAAACCGCCGAGAATGTTCAGCAGCGTCGTCTTGCCGCCGCCGGAAGGACCGAGCAGGACAACGAAGGCGCCTTCGGGCACCGACAAGGAGACCTCGTCGAGCGCCGTCTTGGCGCCGAAGCGCATGGAGATCCTGTCGAATTCGACGGCGGCCGCGGTCATGGCTTTTTCCGGCGGAAAACGATGAGGTCGAGCAGCAGCACCAGGGCGATGGAAATGAGAAAGACGAAACTGCCGACGGCGTTGGTCTTCGGGTTGAGACCGCTGCGCAGCATGCTCCAGATTTCCACCGGCAGGGTGACGTCGAAACGGCTGACCATGAAGGCGATGATGAACTCGTCCCAGGAAAAGGTGACGGAGAGGAAAAAGGCGGCAAAGAGGGCCGGCCACAGCAGCGGCACGGTGACCAGGGTCATGACCTGCCACTCGCGCGCGCCGAGGTCGCGGGCGGCGCGTTCGATGTTGGCCTGGTGCGCGCCCATCTGGCTGTAGACGATGGCGAAGCAGAGCGGCAGATTGATCACCACGTGGCCGATGCCGATGGTCAACAGCGAGCGCGGCACGCCAAGCGAGTTGAAGGTGATCAAAAGACCCATGGCGATGATCAGGTAGCTGACCGTCAGCGGCGCCGTCAGCAGGCCCTGGAAAAGACCGCCGCCGAAGATGCGATGCCGCGCCAGGGCATAGGCGGCGAGAAAGCCGAGCAGCAGCGAGACGCCCGAGGAGACCAGCGCCACGAGCACGGAATTGCCGAGCGCGCCCATCATGCGTTGGTCGGCGAAGACCGCGGCGTACCACTTCAGCGAAGGTCCGTTGAAGGGCGGAATGGGGATGCGCGACTCCTGGAAGGAAAACAGCACCAGCACGATCACCGGCAGAAAGATGAAGCCGTAGATAAGGATGACGTAAAGCGTCGCCGGCAAATGGGTGAGTATCCGCGTTATCGACCAGCGCATGACTTCAGACCCGCTCCAGCTTCAGCCAGCGGGCGCAGGCGAGGTAAACCAGGGTGACCACCAGCATCAGCATCATCGCCAGCGCCGAGGCCATGGGAAAGTCGGAGCGGCGGGCGATCTGCAGCATGATGGTCTGCGGCAGCAGCAGCTCGCGGCTGCCGCCGAGGATCTGCGGCGTGATGTAGTCGCCGATGCAGAGCACGAAGGTGAGGAAGGCGCCGACCACGATACCCGGCAGGGTGAGCGGCAGGGTGACATAAAGGAACGCGCGGATCGGCCCGGCGCCGAGGTCGGCGGCGGCCTTGCGGTAGCTCGGCGGCAGTTGCACCAAATTGGCGTAGATCGTCAGGGTCAGCAGCATGACGAAGAAGTGCACAAAACCGACGACTGTGGCGCCGCGGTTATTGGCGAAGGAAACCGGCTCGGCGGTGAGGCCGCTGTCGAGCAGGAAATTCGACAGGATGCCGCCCTCGGACAATACCAGCAGCCAACTGTAGGAGCGTACGACGTAGGAGGTCCAAAACGGCAGGATGGCGAGGACCAGGGCCAGGCGCTGCCAGCGTTTGGGTACCCGTTCCGCCAGGATGTAGGCCAGGGGATAGGCGAGCAGGACGCTGATCGAGGTGACGATCAGCGTCACCTCGATGGAGTTGACCAGCGATTGCAGGTAATAGGACTTGGCGAAGATCTGCTCGTAGTTTCGCGTCGTGAACTCGGTCACCAGCTTGCCGCCGCTGCGCTGCCACAGGCTGTAAACGCCCATGATGACCAGCGGCATGACAAAAAAGGCGGCGGTCCAAAGAACCGCCGGGAGAAGCAGGCCCCAGGCCGTCGCCCGGCGCTCCAGGCTCCCGCTCCCAGCTGGCAAGCTGACCTCCCCCGGCTCTGTGTCGAGTCACTAGCGTTCGGTTGCGAAACTCAGTGTTGCAGGAACTCCGTCCAGACGTCGAGCATTAGGCCGTCGAGCTCGGCATCGGGAATGAAGTAGCGGTGAGAATTCGCGAGGAAGCCCGCCTGCTCGTCCCAGCGCAAGGCGCCCTTCTGCTCGGGCGTCAGTACGGAACCGGCTTCGCTGTTGGCCGGCATGCCCCAGAAGCAGGACGAAGTCGCCAGCCGCGCCTGGCCTTCCGGGCTCATGATGTATTTGACGAACTCGAGCGCCAGATCCTGTTTCTTGGAATCCTTGAAAACCGCCAGCGACTGGCTCCACAGGATACCGCCCTGATCCGGCAAGACCCAGTCGAGATCGGGGTTCTCGCTTTGCAGCACCGCGACGGCCCATTCGCCGCCGCCGATCAGGATGTCGGCCTCGCCGGTGGCCAGCGCCGTCGTCGAGGAGACGACCTCGCCGACCATGGCCGAGTTCTCTTTCAGGCGGAACAGCTCTTCCCGCATGGCCGGCAGCGTCTCGGCCGTGATGTCGGAGGGTTTCATGCCCATCTTCAAGGCGACCAGATCCATCAGCGGGATGTAGTAGTCGTAAACCGCGATGCGGCCCTTGTACTTGTCCGACCACAGGGTCTTGAGGTCGCGCATGTCGGCGGGATCGACCTTGGCCTTGTTGTAGCTGACCACGTTGTAGCCGAACTTTTCCATGATCGCGTACATCTTGCCGTCCTTGAAGGTGACGTCACGCATCTGGACGGGCCCGAAGATGCTGTCGAGCGGCAGTTGGTCGGCCGGAAGCTCGGCCAGCAGGCCGGCCTCGACGACACGCGGCACATCGACACCGTCGAGGACGAAGACGTCCCAGTCGCCGGGCAGCGACTGCTCGATGAGGGCCAGCGCCGTGCCGGTGCCCTCGTATTCCTTCAGGTTCACCTTGACGCCGTGTTTTTCCTCGAAGGGCTGGATCAGCGTCGGGTCGGTGTGGTCGCACCAGACCAGGGCGTTGAGTTCTTCCGCGGCCTGACCTTGCGGCATCGCGACAAGGGTCATGGCGACGGCCGCCGCGGTCGAGAGAAAATACCGGCGCGGCATGCTGTCCAGCTTCTTAAGGGCAGATGAGATCATTCGAGCCTCCCTGGTTGTCTCGCTGGCATTGGTTGCCTGGCCGGCCAGCTTCGAAATCGGCAACGCGGGCCCTCTCATGGCAAGACAGGGCGCTGGGTGCTGACATCATTCAAGCACAGGCAAAAAAATGAATGAACACCAAAATTGAGGCAGTTCATTTTTATGTGCGAAAACGGGGTTATGTGCAAGGATAAGCCATGTCCGGACTGCGTGAGAAACAAAAGGCCGATCGCGACCGCCGCATTCTGCAGGCGGCGAGCAAGCTGTTCCACCAGGTCGGTTATGAAAAGTCGAAGATTGAGGACATCGCGGGTTTGGCCGAGGTCTCGACCGGGACGGTCTACAACTACTACCAGAACAAGGGCGATCTGTTGGTCGCCATCGTCTCGATGGAGGTCAACGAGGTGCTCAACGCCGGCGCCGAGTTGATCGCCGACCAGCCGAGCGACGCGGAGGCGGCGATCAACGCCCTGATCGCCATCTACCTCGACCATTCGCTGATCTACCTCAACAAGGAGATGTGGCGCCACGCCATGGCGATCACCACGCGGCAACCCCATTCTCCCTACGGCCGGCGCTACAACGACCTCGACGCGCGCCTGGCCGCGCAGGTCTGCGAGCTCATCGAAGGCCTGCGCCAGCGTGGCCGGGTTGCCGCCGATATCGACAGCCGCGGCGTCGGCGAGATGATCTTCAACAACACCAACATGATGTTCATCAACTTCGTCAAGGACGAGACCATGCCGCTGGCGGCGCTGAAAGCCGGTATCGCGCGGCAGAACCGCACGCTGGCGCGCGCCATCCGCACTACAACAAATAGTTAGAGCAGAGCCGGGTTAATGGATCGCCGCTGGCGATTCCATGTGACCCGGATCTGCTCTGGCTTGCATCGTCTGTCGGTGGTCAATAGGTTCCGGTAGGAAAATTTACTCAAGAAAGGCTGCCGCGTCCAAGGCAGCCGTTGCGAAACCCGGGGCAAGTCCATGAGCACCGCAAATCCAAACTCGCAGGCGCTTTTCGAGCGCGGCCTCGAGGTTCTGGTCGAGGGTGTCTCGTCGGCCTCGCGCGGGCCGGCCGCCTTTGGCACGACGCCGCGTTATATGTCGCACGGGCAGGGCACGCGCCTCTTTGACGTCGACGGCAAGGAATACATCGACTGGATGATGGCCTTTGGCGCCTTGCCCCTGGGGCACGCGCATCCGGCCGTTGTCGAGACCGTCACCCGCGAGGTGGCGCGCGGCACGCACTTCGCCACCGCGCTCGAAGTTGAGGTCGAGGTGGCGGAAATTCTCTGCGGTCTGCTCGACCCGGTCGACAAGGTGCGCTTCGCCAACACCGGCACCGAGGCCTGCATGGCCGCCTTTCGCCTGGCCCGTGGGCTGACCGGGCGGCGCAAGATCATCAAGTTCGAGGGCCACTATCACGGCTGGTCCGATGCCGTGCTGCTCAACACCAATCCGCAGGCGCCAACGGCGCTCGGCCATCGCAATGCACCGGTGCGCATCCCCGACTCCTCGGGCATCCTGGAAGAAGCCTGGCTCGACACCCTGGTCGTGCCGTGGAACGACTTCCAGGCCCTGGAGCGGGTGATGGAAAACCACGGGCGCGAGGCCGCCTGCGTCGTCACCGAAGGGGTGATGGCCAACATGGGCGTCATTCCGCCGAAAGCCGGCTATCTGAACCGCATGCAGGAGCTCTGCCGCGAGACCGGGGCGCTCTTTTATCTCGACGAGACGGTGACCGGCTTTCGTCTGGCCCCGGGCGGCGCCGCCGAGCTCTACGGCCTGACGCCCGATATCGTCACTTACGGCAAGGCCCTCGGCGGCGGATTTCCCATGGCCGCCATCGGCGGCCGCGACGAGATCATGGAAGGCCTGGAGTGGGGCAAGGTCCTGCACTTCGGTACCCACAATGCCGGCCGTCTGGCGCTGCATGCCACCAAGGCGATGCTGCAGACCATGCTGGCGAACGACAAGGCGGGTTTCGACCGGCTGGCCGAACTTGGACAGAAGATGACGGCCGAGATCCAGGCCATCGCCGCGGGCTGCAACCGCCACGGCCTCATCTGCCAGGGCGTCAATTCGATGTTCCAGATCTTCTTCACCGACCTGGAAGAAGTGGCCGACTACCGCGATTTCTGCGGTCATGTCGACCGCCTGAAGTTCCGCGACTTCGCGCTGCGACTGTTCGACAAGGGCATCTACATGAACCCCTCGGCGACGCTGCATTCGCTTTCCAGCATCGTTCACAGCGAAGACGAGATCGCCATCACCGCCCAGGCCATCGCCGAAGTGCTGGAAGAGATGCCGTGAGTGGCGACGGCAAAAGTCCCGTGATAACCGTTGGGATTATCGGCACCGGCCGCCTTGCCGGCTATATCGTCGAGGGGGCGCGGGGCGGTGCGACCCGCAACGGCCGGGACTTTGATTTCCTGCTCTCGCCGCGCAACGCCGAAAAGGCGGCGGATCTGGCAGCGCGCTTCGGCGCGCGGCTGGCCGCCGACAACCAGGCGGTGGTCGACGGTGCTGATCTGGTGCTCCTTGCCGTGCGGCCGCCGCAGGCCGAAGAGGGGCTGAAGGCTCTGCGGTTTCGCGCCGGCCAGATCGTAATCTCAGCCATCGCCGGGGTCACCCACGCGGCGGTCGCCAAGCTGGTTGCGCCGGCCCGGGTCGTCTGCGTCATGCTGCCCGGGCGGGCCAACGCCGAAGGCATCGGGCTGTCGATCCTCTATCCCAAACAGCCCGAGGCGGAAGCCTTTCTTGCCCGGCTGGGTCCGGTACACGGCTTCGACGACTGGCCTTCCTTCGAGGTCGCCAGCGTCGTTGGCGGTTTGTCCGGCTGCAGCTTCCACTTCCTTAAGCACATGATCTCGTGGTTCACCGCGCGCGGTCTCGACGCCAGGACCGCCGCCCTCATCGTTGCCGAAACCCTGCGCGGCAACGCCGGCGTGGTGCAGGAGCATCCCGAGGAGCTCGATGCCATCATTGCCGGCATCCAGACGCCCGGCGGCGTCACCCAGTGCGGCGCCGAGCTGCTGGCCGCGCGCGGCGGCCTCGACGACTGGAACGCGGCACTCGACGCCATGCAGCGCCACATGTGGGGCGCGGAACCCGAAAAGGGATAAAATTTAGAGCTTCGGCCAGGTGTCACCGATCCGGTAGCCGCCGGGCCAGGGGTCGTCGGGATCGAGGCTGTGCTGATGCGTACCGGTGATCCAGGCGCGACCGCTGAGCGACGGCACCACGGCCGGCCTGCCGCCGACTTCGGTGAGGCTTTCGACGCGGGCATCGAAGCGCGAATCGATGATCGAGCGGCAGATGAATGGCTCGTGCTCCTCCAAAAGCCCACGTGCGTGCAGCACCGCCAGGCGCGCCGAGACCCCGGTGCCGCAGGGCGAACGGTCGAGTTTGCCGGGCTGGATGGCGACCGCATTGCGGCCGGATTTAACACCGTCTTCCTCGGTCAGCGGCAGGGCCATCTGACAGAATGAGATGTGACGCCAGTCCGTGAGTTCGGGATGGGTGAAGCCGAGCTGCTCGTTGGCCGCCTTGGTGATGCGAATACCGGTTTCGGCAATGTCGCGTGCCTCGTCGGGGCGGATCTCGAAGCCAAGCGCCGCCGCGTCGACGATGACGAAGCTGTCGCCGCCGAAGGCCGTGTCGACGGTGAGCGTGCCCAGGCCTTCGACTTCGATCTCGGCATCGAGGCGGTCGACGAAAGACGGCAGGTTGGTCACCGTGATGCGCTCGGCCTTGCCGTCGCGGCAGTGGGCGACGACCTCGACCAGCCCGCCGGGCGCCTCGAGGGTCAGACGCGTTTCCGGCTCTTGCATTGGCAGGATGCCGCTGTCGAGCAACACCGTGGCGACGCAGATCGAATTGGAGCCCGACATCGGTGGCGTATCTTCCGGCTCCATGATGATCCAGCCCATCTGGGCGCGCGGATCCTTGGCCGGCACCAGCAGGTTGACGTGGCGAAAAACGCCGCCGCGCGGTTCGTTGAGGACGAAGTTGCGCAGGGTCTGGTCCTCGGCGATCCAGCGCGACTGCGCCCACAGGGTCTCGCCCGGCGGCGGCGCCACGCCGCCAACGATGACATCGCCGACCTCGCCCTCGGCGTGGCAGCTGACGACGTGAATGATCTTTGATGTGCGCATGTCTCTTGTACTCCCCGGCGGCACTGAATCGCCTAAACGAAATTTGCAATAATTATACTAATGTGATTATATATGTTCAATTATCTTAGAGGATCCGCCCATGGAACTCAAACTACGCAAAGCCGGAAATTCCCTCGCCACCACCTGGCCAAAGGAAATCTTGAATCGCCTCAACGTCAAAGAAGGCGACAAACTCTATGTGGTTGAAACCCTGCATGGCGTGCTGATCACGCCCTATGACCCAAAGTTCGAAACCACAATGGATATTGCCAAGCGGGTCATGGCGCGGGACCGTGATGCCCTGAAGGCACTTGCAAAATAGCTATGGAGCCCGACCGCGAACCGATCTGGATCGACGCGAACGAAGCCACGGCCATTGGCGCCCAGGCCGTCGCGATCTTTGGCGGTCTATCAAGCGCACTACGCGACGAGAACCTTTTGAAAGCCGCCTTGGGTCGCCCGCTCAACAAATGGCACTATGACGATCCCAAACCGGACATCTTCACCCTGGCAGCCGCCTATTGTTTTGCCTTGGTCAGGGGTCATGTCTTTCAGGATGGCAATAAGCGCACCGCCTATATCGTCGCCGTCGTGTTTCTCGAACTGAACGGTATGACCTACGCGCCTCGGCAAACAGACATCGTTGCGACCATGCTGGCCGCCGCCGACGGCACAGTGAGCGAAGCCGGTTTGGCCAGTTGGTTCGAGGCCAATAGCACGCCCGCCGATGACTAATTGTTTAGACGCACGCACGCGTTCATATGCCGCCCTTGGGATCAGGCTGCCAGGCTCTCGACATCCGGCAGACTGGGCCGGCAGGCCATGGCCGTTTGCACGATGCGCTCGACCTCGGCGCGGCGCGCGCCGTCCAGGGCGAGGCGTGGCAGGCGAACGCGGTCGTTCGATCCGATTACGAGTTGCTCGACTAGCTTGAGGTTCTGGACCAAATAGGTCGAAACGTCGAGGTCGAGCATCGGCCGGAACCAGCGATAGATCTCCAATGCTTCGGCATTACGGCCGGCCTGCAGCAGGCGGTAGATGGCCACCGTCTCTTTCGGGAAGGCGACGACGAGGCCGGCGACCCAACCGACGGCGCCAACGCTTAGGGCTTCGAAGGCCAGGTTGTCGACACCGGTGAAGACGTCGAAGCGGTCGCCGAAACGGTTGATGATTTCGGTGGTGCGGCGGATGTCGTCGCAGGATTCCTTGATGGCGACGAAGCGCTGGTCGTCGGCGATCTCCTGCATGATATCGGGGGTGACGTCGACGCGGTAGGCGACCCGATTGGAATAGATCATGATCGGCAGGTCGCCGGCTTCGGCGACGGCACGCAAGGTGGTGACGGTCTCGCGTTCGTTGGTGTGGTAGATCGGGCTGGGCACCACCATCAGCCCGGCGGCGCCGGCCTTGGCGGCTTTTTCGGCCATGCCGCAGGCCTCGCGCGTCGCGGCCTCGGCGACGGTCATCAGCACCGGCCGGGCGCCGGCCGAGGCCTGCGCCGTAGCGAGGACTTCCAGGCGCTCGTCCTGCGACAGCATGGAACCTTCGCCGAGCGAGCCGCAGACGATAAGGCCGTCGCAGCCGGCCTCGATCTGCAGGTCGAAGCAGCGCTTCATTTCGGCGTGATCGAGGGCGCCGGCTTCGTCGAACTTGCTGGTTACCGCCGGAAAGATGCCTTTCCACATGATCTTCTCTCCTCTTGCCGCGCCCTATGGCGCGTTGGGTCTTGCCGCGGGCCTGGCGGCGTGTTGGGTAAAATCGGACGGCCCCGTGCGGCCGAAAGAGGGCCGCGCGGATGCGAGGGCCAACTTGACATAATCGGATCCAATATTCTATATAAAATATTCAATTCATCGGTACCTCGCCCCCTTCGGGGCAGTTGGGAACGTTCATGCAGTTGCGGACCATCGATTTGGGGCGGACGGCCTCGGCCTCGGACGTCATCTACGACGCGCTGCGCGACGGCATCGTCAGCGGCGTCTTGAAGGAAGGCGAGTCGATCCGTCAGGACCGCATCGCCCAGATGTTCAACGTCAGCCGTATTCCAGTGCGCGAGGCTCTCAAGCGCCTCGAGGCGCAGGGGCTGGTGACCACCCAGCGTTACAAGGGCGCGGTGGTCTCGACTTTGTCGGCGCAGGAGTTGGAAGAGATCTTCGAGCTGCGCGCCGATCTCGAAGCCAAGCTCATCCGCGGCGCTGTCGCGAATATGACGAAGGACGGCCTGGCGTTGGCGCGGCACAACTGCGACGCCTTCGATGGCGAGGCCGACTCGGCGCGCTGGGGCGAACTCAACCGCGCTTTCCACGTCGCGCTCTACGAGGGTGCCGGCCGACCCTATCACCTGAAGCTGATCGGCGAGCTGAACGACAGGGTCGATGCCTACGTGCGCGCCCAGCTCGTGCTGACCGACGGCGCGGCGCGGGCGCGGCGCGAGCACCGCGCGAGTCTCGAGGCCTGCGCCAGGGGCGATGCCGAACAGGCGGCCGAGTTGACCCGCGCCCACATCATGGGTGCCTACGACTCCCTGCGCGCCTTCCTGCGTGACGGCGTGGATTCGCAACAGCAGGCAATCTGAGCCCGCCGGTCAGTCTCCCACCGCAAAGACCCGGTCCAGCCGCAGCGGAACATCGACATCGACGTCGGCGTCGAGTTCGCGGGCGTAGCGGTGACCGGCAAAGACCGCGGCGGCGATGATTGCCGGGGCCTCGCAGTCGCCAATGCGCTTCAGGCTCTTGGGCGCGCCTTGGGCGTCGGCCTCCACTCTCGCCTGCAGATCCCGGTAGAGCGTATCGTTGGGCCGGCGCGCGGTGACCAGAACCAAGGCTTCGGCGGCCACCCGCCTTGGTCGTTCGCTGTAAGCGCAGGCGAGATCGACGGCCCTGCCGTCGAAACCGGCGAGCGTGTGCGCGGTGACGATCCCGACCTCCAGTTCGATCAGCCGCTTCTGGCTTTGGCTCTGCTCGGCGGTATTGGCGCCCCAGGCGGCGACGCGGTCTTCCGAGGTGACGAAGGTCACCGGCAGGTCGGCGGCGCGCAGGCGGTCGGCGATGACACAGGCCATGTAGTAGTGGTCGTCGTCGTAGATGACGCAGGGGCCCTCGGGCAGGCGTCCGGCCATGATGTCGTCCGGCGTGAAGAGCCGCTCGACCGGCGCCAACGTCTCAAGCGGCTTGAGGCAGGAGCGGCCAAAACCGTCGGCCCGCCAAGTGGCGCCGGCGGCGATGGCAACG
>JAJFGM010000498.1 GCA_021776145.1 Kiloniellaceae bacterium
CTGTCCCCCACGGGCGGTGCAAGGCTCGCCCGGGCGTGATGTTGTCCCGGCAAAGCGGCCGAATAGGCGCCCTTGACCCAGGGATCGCCACCCCAGGCGGTGACCTTGTGGCCAACGATGTGGCGCGTTATGTCGCTGCCAAATACCTTCGCCAGGTTCGCGCGTGCCAGATCGACGGACGCCTCGATTCCCGCCCGTTCCAGCCAATCGGCAAAACGTCCGCCCGTATAGCCGACAACGTAGTCATGGTCGAAGGGGCGCACTCCAAAGCTCATCGGTTCGCCATCATCGCCGCGATGGGTGACATGCGCGGGCGCATTGGCTCCGAAAACGTCCCGGTCGAAAAGCAGGCAGATGCGATTGTGGTTTCCCAAGGGCAAGGCGGCGATGGCCGTTTGTTTGTCCAGCGGCAAATCTGGCGTGAAGCGGATGTCGCCAGCAGCCAGAATTCCGGTCGAAACGGTAACGATGACGCGCCTGGCGGCAATCTCGCCCTTTCGCGTTCGCAGGCGCAGAACGCCGCCGCTCCAGTCAATCGATTGCACGGCGCTGTTGAGTTCGACCGGGAGGTCGGCACCGAAGCGCGCGATCAGGCTGCCATAACCCTGCTTGAGAGGCCAGTTTTCATCGGTATCGCGATAGTTGGCGTTGTCCAGACTCGAAACCTGATCGGAATCGACGGAATGATAAAGCGACATCCAGTAGTCAAAGGTCGCGGTCCAGCGCGATTCGCGGTCGGTCGCCTCGGCAATGGAGATGTCGCGCCCATCGTTCTTGCTGGCTTGGATATCCCTATAGGCCTGTTCGAAAAAGTCCTCCTGTTCGACCTCCTCCTTCTTGTCCGCCCACCCCGCCGCGAGGTGGAGTCGATGCGAGCTTTGCGATTTGCTGTACTCGAATCCCAGACTGTCGGCAATTTGCACGAAGGGATTGAGGCTCGCCGAATGCATCCAATGGCAGCCGAGGTCGAAGGCCGCTTTGCCCGCCTCTGTTTCGACCTGCTCGGTGTAAGCACGCCCGCCGATGCGGTGCGACGCCTCCAGAATGACAAATCCACACCCCTGGTCTCGCAGGGCCTTAGCCGCCGCGATACCGGCGGCGCCGGCCCCAACGACCGCGACATCGACGATCGAGTTCGCGTCCATCACGATCCATTCTCCCATTGCGACCGGCCCATTGCGACCGGCCCATTGCGACCGATAGCATTAAAACGCGCCACCACACATTTTGGCAATTCTCCGGCTTGTCCTTCTGCATCGGTGGCACACACGTTGGCTGGACCTGGAGCGCCACCGCACTTGGGTGGATGTCGGTTCCGCCTCGCCGCGGTCCCGACGTCGTCTGCCGTTTCACTGTCGCTCGGCGCGCCGCGATTGTCCTGAATTTTCCCTGCTAAACGGTGCGCGCCAATCGACTTCAGCCTTTGGCTGCCAACGGCACGAGTTCGCGGTATACATCGCAGGTTCGTTGCAGCACCAACCTTTCATCGAATTGCTCAACCGCCTTGCGACGGCCCGCGGCGCCCATGCGCGCGCGCTCATCCGGCCGGATGAGCAGCGACGATATGGCAGCCGCCAAGGCATTGGCGTCACCTGTTGGAACAATCAGGCCGTTGAGACCATGCTCGACAATTTCCCGACATCCCGGCATGTCGGTGGTGACGATCGCCAGTCCGCTGGCGGCGGCCTCGAGCAGGATTCGCGGTACGCCCTCGGCATAAGCCGACGGGAGCACGACCAAATCGACGGTCGGCAGCAAGGCCGACATGTCATCACGGTGGCCCAAAATCACGACGGCGCCGGCGGCCCGCCATTGCTCCAGTTGAGACGGTTGCACCGACTTGGGATTCCCCGGATCCGGCGCACCGGCGAGGAGAAACTCGGCGTCAATGCCCTCCGCCTGTACCCGTCGTGCCGCCTTGACGAAGCCGCCCACGCCTTTGTCCCAAAGCAGGCGGGTCGCCATCAGAACCCGCGGCCGGCGATCCGAACCGACCAGGCGTTCGGGACGAAATTTCTCCGTATCGACGCCGGACCCAAGGATCAGGCGCGCGCTCGCCGCAGGCGCGATGTTTCGGCGCACGCAGAGATCGAGATCGTCCGGGTTCTGAAAAATCGTCCGCGCCGCGCGACCGCCGAGCGCCAACCGTAGAGCCCAGGTAACTGGCAGCCGCAGAAGCTTGGCCCGCAAGTCATCGCTGACAAAGATATAGCCCATGCCGGCAACCGCGTTGACACGCCGCCGTACCCGCGAGAGGCGCGCCGCGAGCGAGCCCTGGATAACCGACTTGATGGTGAAGTGGTGCACCAGATCGGGGCGTTCGCGGCGGTAGATCGCGGCCAGGCGCAGAATGACACCGGCCTCTTTAATGGGGTTGAGGCTGCGTCGATCGAGCGACAGCGGCAACCAGCGAAATCCCGCGGCCCGAAGTTTTTCGCCATAGGGTCCCGGCGGCGATACGAAGACCACCTCGACGCCAAGACCACGCAGTTCCTCGGCCAAAGGCAAACGGAAGTTATAGAGATACCATTCCGTGTTGGCGAAAAAGATGACTTTCATCCTTACTTCGCCACCAGATCCGCAGTGCCCTTTTGGGGGACCCGGTCGACAGCTTCGCGCCAGGACGGAAACATCGACGTGTCCCACCGATAGCAGTGCCAATCGCGAACATCGCTGAAACGTCGGCGCAATTTTTCACGAATCGGCTGCTGGGGCATGGCCTACAAGACAACCCCGCGAAAGCCGAGGATGGCGAGCGCGGCAAAGCCGGCAATGCGCAGCGAGACGTATGAAAGACGGTCGCGATTCAGTACGTATTCGCAGGAATAAAACACGACGGCCGCGCGCAGGACGATCGAACCAACCGGATAGCCTATGTAGGCTTCCAGCGGCAAACTTGGAACCGCAACGACAAAAAACAGCATCAGCAAATCTTGCGGCGTCATTTGAAAGGTTTCGCGACGGGTCACTCGAATGGCCAGGGCGAGCACGCAACACAAGACGACGAGGTAAAAACTGATCAGCCAGTCCAGACTGGTATTGGCTTCCGTCATCGGCGCAAGCAGAAAGACGACGATCAGCCCCGCCATATACACACCAATTCGGGTGAAGGCCGGTGTCCAGGGATTGAGGAAAAAATGCGCGAAGACCATCATCGCGGCGACGCCGAAGGAGACAAGCCCTATGTCCTTGGAAACATTCGCAGTGAACAGCGCACACAGTACAAGAAACGCCGACGCGCCGAGCTGCACGGACTGCGCGGCGACCGTTGGCAGCCACCGGAAACGCCGCAAAGCCAGGTTCCGGCGCTCCTTGCTGCCTGTGTCGACGGTCCCAATTCCGGGCTCTCTACGAAAGCGCCACGCTCTCGCTTCCGCAAGGTAGAGCGCGCCAAACACGGCCACGGCCAAAAACAGGAATACGACCACCACCAGGGCATCCGACTGGTAGCGCAGGACGAAGGCAAGGACCAACCAGATTGCCTGCAGGGTGTAAATGACCGAAACGGCTTCATGGTGTTCGAAACCGACCGACAACAAACGATGATGAAAATGCCGCCGGTCCGGAGTGAAAGGCGACAGGCCATTTCGCAACCGAATGACGACCACCGAAACCGTATCCAGCAGCGGCAGGCCGACCAGGAACAGCGGAAGCGCTGAGCTCAAAGCCGGATTGACGTCCTTGGTCAAGAGGATGACCAGAGTGGCCAGAGAGAAACCGAGAAACTGGCTTCCGGCATCGCCCAGGAATACCACCGCCGGATGGGTGTTGAAGCGCAGGAACCCGACAACGGCGCCGATCAGGGCCGCGGCCGCCAATGCGAGTTCCGGGCCGGCTGCGAGATAGGCGAAAACGGCAACGGCGGCGAGACTCAGGAATGAGTTCCCCGCCGCCAAGCCATCGAGACCATCGGACAGGTTGAGCGCGTTCGTGACGCCAAGAATGAAAAGGAAACTGATCGGATAGGTCAGCCAGGGGGTAACCGGCTCGAGGCCACAAAACGGCAGGCGCTCGAAATGGACGCCTCCCGCCAATAGCGCCAAAGCGGCAACGGTTTGACCCAGGATCTTCCATTTGTAGTCGAGCTCGACACGATCGTCGACGGCACCAAAAATAACGATGAGACTGCCGGCCACGAGATAGCTCACGACCGTCCAGTCCAGCGGCGCCCATATCAGCAACGGCAGGACGGCGCCGAGGAAAACGGCGATGCCACCAACGCGCGGTGTCGGAATGGAGTGAACCTTGCGATGCCCCGGTTGGTCGAGCAGCCTCAGCCCTCCCGATACACGCACCAAGGGCGGGATCAATACCATTGTAACAAATAGGCCGAAGAGGAGCCCCAGAAACGCTTCCATACTCCGAGAAACCACCCAATCTATCTTGTCTGCGGAAACGCCGAGGGTTTCGGCTGTGGCCGAGTGAAAACGGGCTGGTGCGGACCAGCGCGCTGATCGGCCAAGACATTAGCAATATCGAAGCCGCGAGGATGGTTGATTCTAGCGTCGCGCGCCTGACCTCAATCTAGAATAAATGACAGAGCGAAATATAGGCCAAAAGACGGATCGTATTCCTCCGTCTGGCTCTATTGTGATGGTTCCGATATGGGGCTCATTATTTAAGTCCCATTTTGGGGACTAAATCACATTAGATTCAAACGTTTAGTGTCCTGATCCTGAAATTCAAGCGATTGAACCTCAACAGGCCCTAGAGTGCGTTGACATTCATTTGGTCCAGATGAATGTCAACGCACTCTAGCGCGGGAAGTAAGCCTGCAGTGCGGGAACGACCGCGGTGGTGAATTCGGCGAGACGCCTATCCGCTGCCTCCATGCCCCGCGTCCCGACGACCGGAGTAACCAATCGCACCAACGCACCATCCGTACGATTGCGCATCAGAGCGTCCTTGAAGATGAACCACTTCACCCAGTATTCGTTGGTCAAGATCCGATCGCGCTGTGGGAACCAGTAGTAAACCAACTGGCGAAAATCGCCTTTGACGATAAGCGCTCGGTTGACCCGCATCGCTTGACCGTCGACGACAACGCTATCGACAGAAACCGGGCCAAAGCTGTCGATCTGCCACCCGTCGCCAGGAATGCAG
>JAJFGM010000499.1 GCA_021776145.1 Kiloniellaceae bacterium
GATGCAGCGATAGGGGGCGATCAGCCCGCGTGCCTTGCGGGCAATGGACTTGCGAGTCTTGTCGAAGAGGTCGCCGGCACCACTGTCGAAGGGGATCTCGCGGGTCTTGCGCAGGGGCCTGTCCTCGGCGACCAGCGCCTCGGCAAAGGTGACGGCACCGTCGACCAGATCGCCCTCGATCACGGCGTCGAGCAGGCCCATTTCCAGCGCCTTGTCCGCCGGCTGGTATTCGCCGGACAGGATGATGTCGAGCGCCGACTCGGCGCCGATGACCCGCGGCAGACGTTGCGTGCCGCCGGCGCCGGGCAGCAGGCCGAGCTTGATTTCCGGCAGGCCGAGCCGGGCCGTGGGATAGCCGACGCGGTAGTGGGCGCCGAGCGCCAGTTCCAGCCCGCCGCCGACTGCGGTGCCGTGGATCGCCGCCACCACCGGCTTGGCGCAGTCCTCGCAGATCTCGATCAGCTCGCGCAGGCTCGGCGGCTGCCGCGGTTTGCCGAACTCGCGAATGTCGGCGCCGCCGGAAAAACAGCGGCCGCTGCCGGTCAATACGATGGCCGTCACCTCGGGGTCGCCGGTCAGGGCTTCGAGGCCGGCGGCGATACCGGCGCGCACCGCGTTGCCGAGGGCGTTGACCGGCGGGCTGTCGAGGGTGATGACGCCGATGCCGCCGTGCTTTTTAACGTGGACTGGGTCTGCCATGAGGGTCTCCAATGGATTTTTTTAGAGACTAACCCGCCGCCATCCGGCACAAAAGTGCTTCGCGCCGGAGAAGACCCAGTTGCTGGAACGGTGCCGCCAAAATGGATTAACCTGGGCGGTCCCGCAATCGATCCGCCGCCGCCAAGGAGCAAGAGTCATGAGCGCAAGCGTCAACCGCCAAATCGTTCTCGCCGCCCGTCCGCAGGGGGCCCCGCAAGACAGCGACTTCGACCTGGTCGAGACGGCGGTGCCGCGGCCCGGCGCCGATGGGGTGTTGCTGCGCACACTATACCTGTCGCTCGATCCCTATATGCGCGGCCGCATGAACGATACCAAGTCCTACGCCAAGCCGGTCGGCCTGGGCGAGGTCATGGAGGGCGGCGCGGTCAGCCAGGTCGTGGAGTCGCGGCATGCCGATTTCAGCCCCGGCGAGATCGTATTTTCCTATAGCGGTTGGCAGGATTACGCGCTTTCCGACGGCAGCGGCCTGCGCAAGCTCGACCCGGCGGCGGCGCCGATCACCACGGCGCTGGGTGTGCTCGGCATGCCCGGCATGACCGCCTACACCGGCCTCTTGAACATCGGCCAGCCGAAGGAGGGCGAGACCCTGGTGGTCGCCGCGGCCTCCGGCGCGGTCGGCTCGGCGGTCGGGCAGATCGGCAAGATCAAGGGCTGCCGCGTCGTCGGCATCGCCGGCACGGCGGAAAAATGCGCCTTCGTCACCGACGAACTGGGCTTCGATGCCTGCATCGATCACCGCGCCGAGGATTTCGAGGCGCAGCTCGCGGCGGCCTGCCCGGACGGTATCGATATCTACTGGGAGAACGTCGGCGGCCGGGTCTTCGAGGCGGTGATTCCGCTGTTCAACTTCTTCGCCCGGGTGCCGGTCTGCGGCCTGATCGCGCATTACAACGCCACCGCCCTGCCCGAAGGCCCCAATCAGCTGCCCAAGCTGATGCGTGCCGTGCTGACCAACCGCCTGCGGGTCCAGGGTTTCATCGTTTGGGATTACGCCCCACAGCAAGCCGAATTCCTCGACACCGTCGGCGGCTGGGTCCGCGACGGCCGCGTCAAGTACCGCGAGGACATTGTCGACGGCCTGGAAAACGCGCCGCGGGCCATGCAGGGTCTTTTGCAGGGCCGCAACTTCGGCAAGCAGATCATCCGCGTCGCCGCCGAGGCCGAAGTTTAGCGCTCGGAAGGGCGCGATCGGTCAGACCGTCGCCACCGGTGTCGCCGGCGATCCGACGGCACCGGGCAGCCTGAGCGGCGGTGCCGTCAGCAGGAAACGCGAACGCCCGGCGCGGCGCAACCAGGCCGCCAGTTCGCTCAGGTACCAAAGTTCGCCGAGGTGGATGCCCAGCTTGAAAAGGCAGTGCTCGTGCAGCGGCAGCGTGGCGCAGCAGGCCGTTTGCGGCGGCTCTGCTGGATCGTTGCGCGGGAGCGGGTCGCTGTGCAGCGGCAGGGCCTCGACGGCGTAGTTGTCGGCGACCAGCACCGCCAGCCCGCTGTCGGTGATCCAACGCAGCAGCCGCGCGTCGCGACCGTCGAGGGCGGCGCAGGTCCGGTGCAGGGCGTCGACGTCGGTGTCCGCCCCCATCTCCAGGATGACCTCGCCAAAGCCGCTGTGCAGACACAGCATGTCCCCGCTTTCGACCGTCACGCCGTCGGCCTCGCAAACGCGCATGAGGTCGTCGTAGCCGACGCGCTTCGCCGAGCGCCCGAAGTGCGCATGCAGGTCGATCATGACGCCGCGCCCCTGGACGCCGGTCTCCGCCATGTTCTCGATACCCAAGGCTCTGGCTTCCATGCCCTCGAAGCGCAGTTGGCGATCTTCGCTGTCGGACTTGGCGGGGGCAGTGACATATTCGTCGCCGCGCCAGCCGTTATAGAAAACCGCGACGGGGGTGCCGTCGCCCATGACGTCGAACAGCTGGCCGACATGGGCCAGGGAATCCCACTGTGTCGAGCACTGGGTGTGCAGCAGCACGGCGTCATCGTTGATGACGTCGGTCGCCTCGGGAATCAGCTGGTTGACGTGGAAATTGTGACTCGGTTGGTCGTTGATGCGCACCGTCGCGAAGCGGCGCGGCGGATGGCGCGAGGGGTTGAGGCCGCGGCTGGGGCGGTCGAGCGGCAGGCTGAGACAGAAGGACTTGCCGTCGCGCACCTCGGCAACGCCTTCGAGCACCTTTTGCGGGGTCAGCAGGTTGAGGCGGCCGAGTTGATCGTCGGCCCCGAAATCACCCCAGTTGGAGCCCTCGGGGCGTTGTTTCCAGCGTTGTTTCATGGATCTTTGCCTCTAACTCTGACCGAAGCGCGGCTTGCGCTTTTCGACAAAGGCGCGGACGCCCTCGGCGAAGTCGGCGCTGGCGGCACAGGCCGCGAAATTGTCGGCCTCGGCTTGCAGCTGCGCTTCGAAGCCGTTGTCGAGCGACTGGCGCAGCAGCGCTTTGGTGCGCGCCAGGGCCTCGGCCGGGCCGGCGGCGAGGCGCGCCGCCAGTTTCGCCGTTTCGGCCTCAAGCTTGGCCGCCGGTACCAGGAAGTTGACCAGGCCCAGGCGCGCCGCCGTTTCGGCGTCGAAGCTGTCGCCAAGCAGGGCGATTTCCATCGCCTTCCTGAGGCCGACGATGCGCGGCAGGTGAAAGCTGCCGCCACCGTCGGGGCTGGTGCCGATGCGGCAGTAGGCGAGGGTGAAGCTGGCGTTGTCGCCGGCGACCACCAGGTCGGCCGCCATCATCAGGCTCAAGCCGAAACCGGCGGCGGCGCCGCTGACGCTGGCGATCACCGGCTGCGGCATGCGGCGCAGGGAAACGATGACCGGGTGCAGGCGGTTGATGGTCTGGGCGAAGTGCCGCCGCTTGACCTCGGGATCCTGGTCGAGGCGGCCGTGAAAACCCTTGAGGTCGCCGCCGGCCATGAAATGGTCGCCGGCGCCGCGAATGACGACGACGCGGACCTTGGGGTCGCTCTCGATCGCCGGCACGGTCTCGACCAGCGCGTCCTTCATGGAGCCGTCCAGGGCGTTGAGCGCCGCCGGGCGATTGAGGGTCAGCGTGGCGATGCCGTCCCGCACTTCGAGCAGCAGGCTGTCGTTCATGCCGGTCGTCTCCTTGGTTCTGGAGTTGTTTAGAGCTTGGCGACGAAGTCGGCGACGGCCTGGCCGATCTCCCGCGCCGAATCTTCCTGAATGAAATGCCGGCCGGCGACGGTGATCTCGTCCTGGTTCGGCCAGGCGCGGCAGACCTCGCGCTGGCGGCCGACGAGGATGCTGCCGGGGTCGGCGTTAATGAAAAGCTTGGGGACTTGTGCCGTGGCCAGCCAGGTTTCGTTGGCTTTTACGGTCTCGATGACGTCTTCAGGCGCGCCTTCGATGGGGATCTGGCGCGGCCAGGTCAGGGTCGGACGCCGACTTTCGCCGGACTCGACAAAGGGCTTGCGGTACATGGTCATGGTGGCTTCGTCGAGGGTCCGTATGACGCTGGCCGGCAGGATGCGCTCGACGAAGATATTTTTCTGCAGCACCAGATCCTCACCGGCTTCCGTACGCATGGCCTGGAAGATGCCGCGCGCGGCTTCCGGCCAGTCGTCCCAGTCCAGCGGCGTGACGATGGTTTCCATGTAAACCAGGCCGGCGATGCGGTCGGCATGGCGCCGCGCCCAGTCGAATCCCAGGGCGCCGCCCCAGTCATGGGTGACCAGAACGATACGGTCCTGCTCGACCGCGGCGTCGAACCAGGCCCCGAGATAGCGGGCATGATCCTGAAATTCATAGCGCCCGGCCGGAGCCGCCTTCGAGGCGCCCATGCCGATGAGGTCGGGCGCCAGACAGCGGCCCAGACCGGTGACCTGGGAAATCACGTTGCGCCACAGGTAAGACGAGGTCGGATTGCCGTGCAGGAAGACCATCGCCAGATCCGCGTCCGAGCCGCCGCAATCGACATAGGACATTTCGCTGTCGAGCACGTCGCAACGCATGCGCCGATGCGGATCGTCCGGGGACACCGAGGGGGACATGGCAGGATCTCCTGGCTGGCGGCGCGACCCGGCGCACAATTGGGGATAACGGCTCGGCGACCCCTCGAAAGAGTGCCCAAATGTGCGCAGTTCCGCGATTCGGGCACCGGTTTCACGGGTTGGACGGTTGCAATCATAACGCCTCCCGCCCCGAGCGCCAGCGCTTCTCGCCGCTCTCTTGGCGCCGCTTACCGGACGTCGCGGCGACAAAAATTCCAATTCTACGATCAAAGCGGGGCGCCAAAGACCGCTGCTTTGGTCTAAACTCGCGATTCAACGAGAAGGCTTGTGGCGAAACAAACAAGCAGACCAGGGAAGAACCTTGCCAACCGGGAGGCAGCAATATGCGCGGCTTGATGATGGAGCAGCCGCTCCTGATCACGTCCTTGATCCAATTCGCGGCCCAGTATCACGGGACGACCGAGATCGTGTCTCGCTCGGTCGAGGGGCCAATCCATCGCTACGGCTATGCCGACAGCTACAAGCGCATCGGCAAGCTGGCGCATGCCCTGACGCGTCTCGGCGTCGAAAAGGGCGACCGCGTCGCCACCCTGGCGTGGAACGGCTACCGCCACTTCGAGCTCTACTTCGC
>JAJFGM010000500.1 GCA_021776145.1 Kiloniellaceae bacterium
AGATCTGAAACGGCATGTGGCGCGGACATGGCGCGCACCTCCTGAACGGCAAACAACGACAAACGAATTGCTTCGCTCCCGGCTACCCCTTGGGGCCCGGGTCCGTAATTCGAATGCTGATACCGAACAGGTTGTCTTGCATAACGCCGCGAGACTAACGGCAAGCGGTGGGTCCGGTCAAGCTGGCGTCTTACAGGCTCGCATCAAGCGCCGCAAAGAAGGCCGCGACCTCGGCGGCGGCGCAGTAGGGATTGAGCGCCACGATGCGCAGCCAGCGCCGGCCGCGATAAGGCGGCTGCGACAGGAAAAAGCCGCGGCGCAGCAGTTCGGCTTGCAGGGAGGCCACGACGGAATCCGCCGCGTCGCGCGGGCGAAAGCAGACCAGGTTGCTGTCACCGGCGTCGCAGATCTCAACCGTTGGGCGGCGCGCCAGGCCGTCGCGGAATCGCGCCGCCAGATCCTGGCCGCCCTCGACCAGGGCGGCAATGCCGCTGTGGCCGAAGTGTTGCAGGGTCAGCCACAGCTTCAGCACCTCGGCCGAACGCGTGCCCTGCGGACCGAGCTCGCCGAGGTTGGTGAAGCCGCCGGCATCGGCCATATAGGGCTGCGGGCTGCGGAACCCCTGTTCCAGGTCGTCGCGTCGGCGGAACAGGCAAAGCGCGCAGCTCTTGGCGACATAGAGCCATTTCTGCGGGTTGAAAGTGACCGAATCGGCCAGGTCGATGCCGGCCAGGCGATGGCGTTCGCGCCGGCTGAAGATCAAGGCGCCGCCATAGGCGGCATCGACGTGCAGCCATAAGCCCGCCTCCCCGGCCACCGCCGCGATCTCGGCCAGGGGATCGATGGCGCCGGTGACGGTGGTGCCGGCCGTCGCCACGACGGCAAAGGGCGCCTTGCCGTCGTCCCTGGCGGCGGCGATGGCCACGGCCAGCGCCCGTGGGCAGAGGCGGTCGCGCGGGCTTTTGACCGCAACGACGGCGGCGCGGCCGAGACCGAGCACCATGGCGGCCTTTTGCAGCGAGCCATGCGCCGCCTCGGAGGCGAAGAGCAGAGGCGCCGCGGACTGGCCGCAAAGGCCGCTCTCGGCAACATCGAAGGCTCGGTTGCGAGCAACGCCGAGGGCCAGCAGATTGGCCAGGCTGCCGCCGCTGGCCATGACACCGCCGGCCCCCGCCGGCAAACCGAAGAGCTTTGCCAGCTGCCGCATCAGAGCGACCTCGAGGCGCGACAGGCTGGGCGACATCTCGAGGCTGAGCAGGTTGTTGTTGGCCGCCGCCGCCGCCATCGCGCCAATGACCGAAAACGTCGACGGCAGGCTGTCCATATGGCCGATGTAACCGGGGTGCGCTGGATTCATGGCGTCTTCGAGCAATTCACGAAGGCCGCCGAGGATCTCGCCTTCCGGACGCGGCCTCTGTGGGATCTCGGCATCGACGAAACGGCCGTCGAGCCGCAGCGGCGGCCGTGCCGCGGCCCCGCCCGCCAGATCGAGCAGCAAGTTGCTGGCCTGCGCGAAAAGCGCCTCAACGGCGGCGCGGTTGGCGCCATCGGGTGCCAGAAAAGCGGTTTCGGGCAGGGCGGAACGATCCATCGGCTCGCCTTTCACACGACCGGGCCTTTCACACGACCGGGTGTCGCAGGCTACCTTGGCGTTAACGAACTGGCCAATCGGAAGATTGTCGCCGCGACAATGGCGCGATCTGACCTCAGGCGCGGTCGATGCGGCAGCTGAAACAGTTGTTGAGTGATGATCTGACGTGCACGTAGGCGACATCATCGCGGTCCAGGATGCGGCCCGCGCCCACGGCCATATCGGCCGATTTGACGATCTGACCCGTGCCATAGACGATGCGGTCGTCGCGGCCGTAGCCCTTGATCAGATAGCTGTCGCGCTTAAGGAACATCTCCGGCGTGCGTCCGCTTTCGGGATAGCGCCGACAAGGCTCGGCGTGCAGGAAGATCGGGCCGGTTTCGGCATAGGGTTGCTCCTCGGGGAAGGGCCGGTGCGCCAGGATCAGGTAGCGCTCACCCTTGGCGATGTCTTCCTGACAATGGCGGCAAGGCAGCCCGTCTTCGGCAGCAAGGTGTACTTCCGGCGCCCGGTCATAGGCATCGGGGGCACCGGCCCAATAGGCTTCGGCTTCATCGGTCGGCATGGAAACAAAGCGGATGGCGGTCATATCGGATCCTCGTTCTTTGGGTGTGACCCGAAAGTGCGCGATCCCAGGCGGTGCTTCTATCCGTTGTTTGCGATCCAGGCCGTGCCTCAGCACGTCGACTCCGCATCACTTGCGAGGCCGGCGGTGTTGCCCCTGGCCGGCGCCATGGCATGATTTTCTTCCGCTGGCCTTAGAGCCTTATGCCCGGCGATGCCGGCCGTCAGCCAGTCGAAGTCGCCGGGCGACCGGCGTTCGCCACGGAGGCGGCGTGGCGCGACCTCGCGCGTCGCCTGCCCGGCATGTTCGGCGATGACGAAGCGAAAGACGTAGTTGAACGCCAAGCCCATGCGCAGGTCCGAGAAGACGACGGCACCCTGCTCGGAACCGACCGCATAGAAACCGTCGGTGAAGGCGGCCAAGGTCGCGGCCAGGCGGTTGCCTGAGAGGCCGTTCTCACCGCCGCAGGCAAGGTCGGTCGGCCAGCGCTCATGACGATAGAGGGTCGCCGCCGCGTCACCGCCGAGCAGAGGCAGATAAGCGTTGTAGTAGCGCGCCCCGTTCACCGCGATGACCCGCCAGAACAACGTATTGAAGGGCGTCGGGGCCGCCATCAGGCGCTCGTAAACGATGCCCTGTTCCGCCAACAAGACGCCGCCGCGCCGCTCGACCCAGTGTTGCGCGACGGCGCTCCACGCCAGATAGCCCGTAGACAGCACCAGCGCCGCCGCCAGTCCACGGCCAAAGACCGGCGTCCAGCTCTTCTGCACCAGGGCCCACAAGGTCAGCGCCAGAAGCGGCAGGGTATAGAGCGGATCGATGATGAAGATCGAGCCAAGTCCCAGGGGCTCGCGCCACAGCGGCCAGAACAGCCGCGTGCCGTACACGGTCATGGCATCGAGCAGGGCGTGCGTCGTCAGGCAGAGAAAGACCGCCATGTAGGCCAAGCCGCGATTGTCGCGCAGGCCGGCGAAAAGACGCCTGAGGCCTTCGCCGAGGAACGGCGTGAGAGCGGCGTGGACAAGCAGCGAGTGGGAGGCACCGCGGTGCCCGACAAAGGCCTCGACGGGGTCGGACACCGGCAGCAACACGTCAAGATCCGGCAGCGTGCCGAGCAGACCGCCGGTCACCGCCGCCTTGCGCAGGCCGAGGCGACGACCGAGCACCGCGACGCCAACCGTGGCGCCCAGCGTGAACTGCGTCAGTGAATCCATCGGCTCGCGACCTCGTCGAAACGGTGAATGGATACAAGCATATAAGGGAAGTACGCGAGCAATTACCAGTTCCTCTCGCCACGCCGTACAGTTTGCCCCTGCCGCCACCAGTTAAGCTCGCTGCAGCACCTTCGCCTTGCTAAACGCCAGCAATGCCGCGGCAGCCGTGACGGCGGCGGCGAGACAGGCAAGCGACGAAAAGCCGAAGGCGGCATAGAGCGGGCCGAATGCCAGAGCCCCGAAGCTCGCGGCCAGATAGGTGACGGCGCTGTTGAGGCCGAGTATGGCGCCGCGGTTCCCGGCATCGATGGCCGACAGACCGGCAACGATGAGGTGGAGGCCGAAGTGGTTGACGAGACCCCAAAGACCCCCAATGGCCAAAAGCCCGACATAAGAATCGGCGGCCAAGCCAAGGCCGAGGTAGACGCCCGCGATCAGCAACAGCGACAACGGCAGCATGCGGTGGGCGCCGAAACGGTCGATGTAGGGGTCGCCGAAAACCGCCGCGCCGAAACCAAGTCCATAGGTCAGCGCGATGAGACCGGCGGCGCGCACCGGCATTTCGAGCATGCTATGAATGTGGTCACCGATGTAGGCGTAGCTGCCATAGAAAGCGGTCATATAGGCAAAGCAGATCGCCAGTAGTGGTACGACCCCCTCGAAGCGCAGCAGTTCGCCGAGCCCAGCCCTGCGGGACGCGGCCGGCGGTGCCGCGTGATAGGGGATCCTCGCAATGCGGAACCAGGCAGCGGCGGTGAAACCGGCCAAGAGGGCATAGACGGCACGCCAGTGCACGACGTCGGCCAGGAGCGACGACAAGACCACGCCGACCACAAGGCTGAGGGTCCAACCGACGATGACGCGGCCAAGGACGCGGCTCTCCCGCCCCTTCGGGGCGATGGCGGCGGCGAAAGCGTATATCGCCGGCAGGGCGACGCCGGCGGCGATCCCGGCCACCGCTTGGGCGAACACCAGGGCGGCAACGCCCGGCGCCAGGGCGCTTGCAACGAAGGCGGCGAACAAGCCGGCCAAGGCGAGAGCCAGCGCCCGCTTGACACCGAGACGGTCGATATGGCCGGACAGCCAGAGCGCGCCCCCGGCGGTGCCGAGGCCATAGCCGCCGGCCGCCGTCATTGTCGCCGTCACCGTGACTCCGAGGTCGGCCGAGATGCTCGGCGCGATTGGGCCCAAAGCCAAGGAATTGGCACCGATCACGGCGATGCTGGCCGTGAGGGCGACGATAGTTGCTGATATTGAATTTTCTTCGGAACCCATGTATTTTTCTTTATGTGTATTCAGATAATTTCGAATATGTGCGACTGTGATTCAGATAACTACAAAGAATCTGCCCATGCCGCAAAAAACAGACAGCGTTCGGCGCAACCACGGCGCGGCGCGCGGACTCGATGCCTTCGACCGAAAAATATTAGGCGAGCTGGTCGCTGACTCCGGTCTTAGTTATGCCAAACTCGGCGAGCGGGTCGGGCTTTCGGCGCCGGCCGTGCACGAGCGTGTGAAACGCCTGCGCAAGTCGGGCGCGCTGATCCGCACGTCGGCGATGATCGACGCTCAGGCTGTCGACAAGACCTTGCTGGCCTTTGTGCATGTCGACACCAAGGGCTGGGGCAAGACGCCGGAATTGATGGACTTGGCGAACCACCCTGAAGTGGAAGAGATCCATTCCGTGGCCGGCGATACCTGCATGCTGCTGAAGGTGCGCACCCGCGACACGCACGGCCTGGAAGGCCTGCTGGCACAGATCTACGCCGTCGACAGCGTCAAGGCGACGCGCAGCTACGTCGTCCTTTCGACCTACCTTGAACGCCCAGTGCAGGCCGAACTCACCGAATCCTGGCCCCCGCCGGCGATGCCACGGCGCTGATCCGCGCGGCCGGTCCCTTCATATCCCGGAGGCCGTCAACCAATCCACCCGTCTTTTCCTGTCGACCGCCCTACATCAAATAGTTAGAGCAGATTCACCGGGTCAATGGATCGCCGCTTGCGATTCCATGTGACCCGGATCTGCTCTAGGCGCATGCTTGGTACGATGATTTTGACAACAACCCGCTTTCGAATCGCCGCAGACGAAGGAACTCGCGCATGAGACTGCATGACAAGGTCGCCCTGGTTACCGGCGGCACCAGTGGCATCGGCCGCCGCATCGTCGAACGTTTTGCCGAGGAAGGCGCCAGCGTTGTCTTCAGCGGACGCCGCGCTGGCCTCGGCGAGGAGGTCGCGGCGGCAACGGGCGCCATCTTCGTCGAGGCCGACGTCGCCCACGAGGCCGATGCCGAGCGCAGCATCGCCGCGGCCACGGCAAAACACGGCCGCCTCGACATTCTGGTCAACAACGCCGGCGGGCCGGCTCCGGTCGGGCGCATCGAGGATCTGCCGCTTGACGGCTTCGACGAAGCCCTGGCGGTCCATGTGCGCGGCACGCTGGCGCATCTGAAACACGCCGCGCCGGTGATGCGCGCCCAAGGTGGCGGCAGCGTCATCAACCTCGGCTCGGTGGCCGGCCACCGCGCCGGCTATTCCTCGTCGCTGATTTACGGCGTGGCAAAAGCCGCCGTCATTCACATGACCCGCTGCGCCGCCATGGAACTGGGCGAGGACAGCGTGCGCGTCAACTCAATCTCGCCGGGGGGCATCGCCACCGGCATCTTTGCCAAGTCGATCGGTATGGCGGTGGCCGACGCCGAAGGCACCGTCGAGCAGGTGAAGACCGCGCTGGCAAAACTGCAAGCCGTGCCGCGCGCCGGCCTCACCGACGACATCGCCCACGCCGCGGTCTACCTGGCCAGCGACGAGGCCGGCTTTGTCAACGGCGAGGACATCGTCATTGACGGCGGCCTTATTTGGGGCCGCCGCTTCTCCGAGGTCATGGCCGGCGGCCACGCCTGGAAAACGCTCTTCGAATAGGAAAAGATCGCCCGCATGAACGAGACTCCGAATGACGCCGCCGCCACCGCCACTGCCACCGCCACGGCCACCGCCGGCGACGCACTGACCGTCGCGCCGCGCAGCCAACCGCACACCTTTTCGCGCTTTCCCCTCGCCCTCGACCTCGACCGCCTCGAGGCCGACATCGCCATTCTCGGCCTGCCCTACGGCGACCCCTATGGCATGGACGAGGTGACCAACGACCAGACCAACGCCCCGACGGCGGTGCGCCGGCAGTCGCTGCGGGTCGACGGCGGCCCCGAACAGTGGGACTTCGACCTCGGTGGGCCGCTGCTCGACGGCCAGCCGGTGCGCGTCGTCGATTGCGGCGACGTACCGGGCGATCCAGAGGTGCCGCGCGGCCACTACCGCCGCGCCGAGGCGGCGGCGCGGAAAATCTTCGAGAGCGGCGCCCTGCTGGTCAGCATCGGCGGCGACCACGGCGTGCCGATCCCGGTGTTTCGCGCCCTCGATGCCATCGGCACGCCGGACGAGCCGGTCACGCTGGTGCATGTCGATGCCCACCTGGACTGGCGCGACGAGGTCGGCGGCGTCCGCGAGGGTTACAGCAGCCCGATCCGCCGGGCTTCGGAACTCGACCACATCGGCGCCATTCTGCAGCTCGGCCTGCGCGCCCAGGGCAGCGCTCGCCGTCAAGAGGTCGAGGACGCCCTGGCTTATGGTTCGACGCTGGTCACCGCCTACGAGGTGCACGTCGAAGGCATGGCGGCACAGCTTGACCGCATTCCCGACGGCGGCCGCTATTACCTGAGCATCGATGCCGACGGCCTCGACCCCACGGTGATGCCGGCGGTCGCCGGCCCGGCGCCGGGCGGCCTGCTTTATCCGCAGGTTCGCGAACTGATCCATGGCCTGGTCGCAAAGGGCCACCTGGTTGGCATGGACATCGTCGAGATCACGCCG
>JAJFGM010000006.1 GCA_021776145.1 Kiloniellaceae bacterium
GTCTGGCGCGCTATGCCCTGTGGCAGCACGGCCTCGACTTCGACCACGGCACCGGCCATGGCGTCGGCAGCTATCTTGGTGTGCACGAGGGGCCGCAGCGCATTTCCAAAATGCCGCAGAACGTCGCTCTCGAACCCGGCATGATCGTCTCCAACGAACCGGGTTACTATCGCACCGGCGCTTACGGCATTCGCATCGAGAACCTGGTTGTAGTGGTCACCAGCAACATCGGCGCCGAGGACGGGCGCGAGATGCTGGCCTTCGAAACCCTGACCCTGGCGCCCATCGACCGCCGCTTGATCGACAGCACGCTGCTGACGCCGGAAGAGGCCGACTGGCTCGACGCCTATCACGCACGCGTGCGTGAAACACATCGGGACCAGCTTGACAGCGGCACGCGGGCCTGGTTGGAAGCCGCAACGGCACCACTGGGCAACAGCGGCTAGTTAGCCGTCGATACCGTCGCTGCCGGCACCACAGATTATCGCCGCGACCTTGGTGCCGGGACCGAAGGCGACCCGGCCCTGCTGCAGCGCCGCCAGAGCAGCGGCGCCGGACAGTTCGGCGGCGACACCGAAGTCGAACCAAAGCTGGCGGGCCGCTGCGCGCATTTCCGCGTCACTGACCAGAACGATCTCTTCGACGTGACGGCGGATGATCTCCAGATTGATGGACTCGCTGCGCCGTGGCGCCAAGGTCGCCGCCGCCGTATCGACACGCGGCAGGGTCACCACCTCGCCCGCCGCCAGGCTTTCCTTCAGCGTGGGCGCGCCGGTCGGTTCGATCCCGATGATCCTGATCTCTGGGCGCACAGCCTTGGCCGCCGCGGCGATGCCCGAAATCAAGCCGCCGCCGCCGATGGCAACCAGCAGGACATCGAGATCGGCGGTCTGCTTGAGCATCTCCAGGCCCAAGGTCCCCTGCCCGGCAATCACCGCCGGATCGGCGAAGGGGTGCAGGTAGGTCAAACCCTCGGCCTCGGCACGGATCATGGCGGCACGATTGGAGTCGTCCCACACCGCGCCCTCGACGACGACCTCCGCGCCCCACGCCCTGACCCGGTCGGCCTTGTGCGGCGAGGAATTCTGCGAGAGATAGATGACACAAGGCACGCCCGCCGCATGCGCCGCATAGGCAACGGCGATCCCGTGGTTGCCGCCCGACGCGGTAATGACTCCGCATTCGGCCTGCTCCGGTGACAGCGACGCCACGGCATTGGAGGCGCCGCGCGCCTTGAAGGATCCCGTGACCTGCAGGCTTTCGAGCTTCAAGTGCAGATCGACGTTACCCGGCGCGGGATACTGAGTGAAGCGCGCGCGAACAAGCGGCGTGCGCCGCACCTTGTCCTTGATGCGCTGGGCCGCGGCCTCGAAGTCGGCCAACTCAGGTATCGTCGCTACAACCGCATCCATCGTCTTGCCTCTTTTCCTTATTCGTAGGAGCGCGTCGACTTTAGTAGGAGCGCGTCGACGGCGGCCCTATTCCTGTCCCCCGATCAAGGCGATCCACTCGGCTTCGCTCAACGTCTCGACCCCAAGATCAGCGGCTTTCTTCGCTTTCGATCCGGCACCCGGCCCGGCCACCAGATAGTCGGTCTTCTTCGACACGGAACCGGCCACCTTTGCGCCCAGGGCCTCGGCCCGCGCCTTGGCCTCGTCGCGGGTCGTGGCCTCGAGCTTGCCGGTAAAGACCACGGTTTTGCCGGCAACCGGCGAATCGCCCGCGACGTCACTCTCGAAGATTTCGATTTCCAGCTCTTTTTCCAGGTCGTCAAGCACTTCGCGATTGTGCGGCTCGTCGAAGAACTCGATCAGGGACGATGCGACGACGGGGCCAATGCCATCGATCGCCAGCAACTCCGCATGGGCTTCCGAGCCTTCTTCGCGCGCCGCCGCGATGGCCGTGCGCAGTTCCGCGAAGGAACCATAGGTCTTGGCCAGGAGGCGGGCATTCTCGCGACCGACATGGCGAATCCCGAAGGCGAATATTAGACGGTCCAGGGCAATGCGCCGGCGCATCTCGATGGATTCGAAAAGATTGGCCGCTGAAAGGTCGCCCCAACCCGGCTGCTTGCGCAGCGGCGTCAGGCGTTCGCGGTCCGTGGTGGCGAGGCGAAAAATGTCGCCCGGCGTCCTGACCCATTCCTTGTCGAAGAGGAACTGCACCTGCTTGTCGCCCAGGCCTTCGATATCGAAGGCGTTGCGGCTGACGAAGTGCCGCAGGCGCTCGATTGCCTGGGCCGGGCAGATCAGCCCGCCGGTGCAACGCTTGACGACTTCCCCCTCCTCGCGCGCCGCGTGGCTGCCACATTCGGGACAGGCATAGGGTTGGCTGTCGGCCGGACGCCGTGCCGCGACCACCGAGACGACCTGTGGGATGACGTCGCCAGCGCGCTGGATGATGACGTGGTCGCCTTCGCGGATGTCCTTGCGGGCAATCTCGTCCTCGTTGTGCAACGTGGCGCGGGAAACAACGACACCACCGACGGTGATCGGCTCGAGATTGGCGACCGGGGTCAGGGCGCCGGTGCGGCCGACTTGAATGGTGATCGTGTTGAGGATGGTCTCGGCCTGTTCGGCGGGGAACTTGTGCGCCACCGCCCAGCGTGGCGAGCGGCTGAGAAAACCCAGGCGTTCGCGCAGGTCGAGTCGGTTGACCTTGTACACTACGCCATCGATATCAAAAGGCAGCTCTGGGCGTTGCGCCATTATTCCCCGGTAGTAATCGAGTATGTCCTCCAGCGTGTGGCAGCGGCGCATTGGCGCGCTCACGGTAAAGCCCCAGGACCTGAAACGGTCCAGGGCCTCGCTCGAGGTCTCGCCGAGAGGGGCGGAGATTTCTCCCCAGCTGTAGGCGAAAAAGCGTAGCGGCCGGGCCGCGGTAATGCTGGTGTCGAGCTGCCGCAGCGACCCGGCCGCGGCATTGCGCGGATTGGCGAAGATCTTTTCGCCGGCGGTTTCCTGGCGGGCGTTCAGAGCCTGAAAATCGGCGCGGCGCATGTAGATCTCGCCGCGCACCTCGAGTAGGTCCGGCCACCCCTTGCCGGCCAGGTTCTTCGGCACATCGGCAATGGTCGAAACGTTGGCGGTAACATCCTCGCCTTCGCTGCCGTCGCCACGTGTCGCGGCCTGACGCAACTGTCCACCCTCGTAGCGCAGCGCGCAGGATAAGCCGTCGATCTTCGGCTCGGCGAGGATCTCCGGTAGCTCTTCGGCAGCGAGACCGAGAAATCGCGTAATGCGGCCGAGGAATTCGGCCACCTCGTCGTCACCGAATGCATTGCCGAGCGAGAGCATCGGCATGCTGTGGCGCACCTTGGAAAAGCCGCCGGTCGGTGCCGCGCCGATGCGGCGTTCCGGGCTGTCCGGTCGCACCAAATCGGGAAAGCGGGCCTCTATCTCGGCATTACGCCGCCGCAGGGCGTCATAGTCGGCGTCCGAGATTTCGGGGTCGTCCTGTTGATGATAAAGCTTGTCGTGATGTGCAATCGCCTCGGCAAGGCGGGCGAGTTCGGCCTCGGCCGTTTCGGCGGTTAGGTCCGCGGCCGCGACATCGGCGCCTTTGGCGGTCGACTTTCGAGTCATGACGGCTGCCGCATCAGGCCGCGCCCATCAATCGCAAGGCGGCCGCGCGGGCTTCCTTGGTCACCTCGGCCCCCGATAGCATACGGGCGATCTCGTCGCGGCGCTGATCGCTGTCTAGTTGGCTGACCTCAGTGCTGGTCATCTCTCCCCGCGGCTGCTTTATGACCCGCCAATGCTGCCGCCCGCGGGCCGCGACCTGTGGGCTGTGGGTCACGACCAGAACCTGGCGGCCGGCGGCCAAACGTTCGAGGCGCTCGCCGACGGCATGGGCGGTGGCGCCGCCGACGCCGCTGTCGACTTCGTCGAAAACAAGGGTCTGATCGGGCGCGCCGCGCGCCATGGCAACCTTGAGGGCGAGCAGACAGCGCGCCAACTCGCCGCCGGAAGCGACTTTGCCCAAGGGACCGGGCTCGGCGCCCGGATTGGTGGCAATCAGGAAGGTCACCCGGTCCATGCCGCCCGATGACCAGGCCGTCTCGTCAAGACGTTCTACCCGGGCCTGAAAACGCGCCCGATCCAGTTTCAACGGTGGCAACTCCTCGGCGATGGCTGCCGCAAGCTCGCCGGCCGCCGTCATGCGGGCCTCGGAAAGAGTCAGGGCCGTGGCGGCGTAGGCATCCCTGGCCCGTTCGGCTTCGAGCGCCAGAGCCGCCAAGTCCGCACCGCCGTCATCGATGGCGGCAAGGCGCGTGGCAAGATCGTCGCGTAGAGGCACCAAATCGTCGCAGCCGCAACCGTGTTTGCGCGCCAGATCGAGGAGTCCGAAGTAGCGCTCTTCGACCGCTTCCAAATCCTCGCCCTCGAGGTCAAGTTCACTGGAGACCGAGTTCAACTCATTCAGGGCCTCGGAAACTTCGGCGTCGGCTCGCGCAAGCGCCGCCAAGACAGGATCCAGGCGCGCGCCCGTCTTGTCGGCAACGCGCTCAAGGTGGCGTCGGGCGGCGCCAAGTGCGGATCCGGCACCGGCATGATCGCCGCCACCGCTCAACTCCGCAAAAGCCGCATTCATCGCCTCGACGACACGTTCGGCATTCATCAGCAGGGCCCGGCGTTCGGCCAACGCCACTTCCTCGCCGGAATCGGGCTGCATCCGATCCAATTCTTCGAGCGCGTGACGCAGATAATCCTCGTCTTGGCGTGCCCGCGCCAAGACCCCTTCGGCCTCAAGCGCGGCCGCGGCCGCGCTCTGCCAAACGCGCCAGCCCCCGGCAACAACCGCGACCTGATCCGATAGATCCACGAAAGC
>JAJFGM010000051.1 GCA_021776145.1 Kiloniellaceae bacterium
GCCTGGGTGCTGCCCGTCTTCCACAGTGACGTGAAACTTCGTGCCCAGGGCGAATTCGGCGAGTTCTGGAAGAAACATCAAGGCAAGGATGTCAAAGAAGTCGACCCTGATCTGTTTGCCGAGTTCAGCGGTCAGATCCAAGGCGCGATCGACCTATTGGAAGACCTTGGGGTGCGTGTGCAGGTTGCCGGCCCCATCAGCCCTGATAACCGCAAATTCCCGCGCGGTGAAGAGCACGGCGTGGCGACGGCATGGATGCGCGACCCCTTTGTCACAATCGCCAACAATGTCATCGAACTGGCGCCACGCAGTCTGTTTCACCGCCGTCAGCGCTTTGCGATACGCGAGATCCTGGCCGAGACGATGGACCGCGGTGCACGCTATTTTGCCCAACCCGACGGTGGCGCGGACGACGAACGGGAAGGCATTGGTTGGGGCTATCTCGAAGGTGGCGACGTCTTTGTTCTTGGCCGCCGAATCCTCGTCGGTCATTCCGGCGGCTGCAGCAATCCCGAAGGCGCGCGCTGGCTTCAGCACGTGCTCGGTCCGGAATATACGGTCGAGACCGTCACCATCGACCCTATGTTCCCGCACCTGGACTGTGTGATGATGACACCACGCGAAGGTGTTGTTTTCGCCAGTCTTGAAGCCCTTCCCGAAGGCCTGCCCGGCTTCATGTCCGATTGGGACACCGTCGATGTGCCCAAAGCACTCGCAAAGGCACATATGGGCTGCAACAACTTGGTGTTGAACGACCGCACGGTCGTTGTCCCCTCGGAAGAGCCGCTGAACGTCATTGCGGAGGCTCTTTCGGCTCGAAATTTCGAGGTCATCCGCATCCCATACCGCGTTCCCTGCATGGTCGGCGGTTCGTTCCGATGCGCTCATCAGCCGTTTGTCCGGAGATAGGATCGGATGCCGGCATCGAACATGGCGTCGCTGGCAGACTGACGCTCCGGTACTGCCGGGCCGGCGTAGCGACCCTGCGGGCGGTTCTGCCCATGGCCGGCTCTTTGGGCCTCCGGCCATCTGCCTTAGCCCGGATTTCTCACCGTCACGTGGATTTTCGTTCGCCTGTCGGGCGGCACTGGCAAGGCGAGGGTCGAAAAGCGCAGTGGTGCTGCGGTTGAGCGCCCCCCCGCCGGCCGTGGCGCGCGACAGGCGAACCCGAAGGGCGTGCTTGAGAAGCCGACAGGGTGCGTCAAAGCGCTTGCCCGATGTCCCACATCGCGCCGCGCACTTTTCCTACCCTGTCGGCTTCTCAAGCACGCGAAAACCGCGTGACAGTGAGAAATCCGGGCTAGTATCACGGCCGGCGCAACGTCACGGCGCCTGGGATCCGCGCAAGAACATCACCTCCATCCCCTTTGATGCCGCAGGCCGCCTGCTCACTTGTTCTGTCGGCAGTTTGCAACGGGGCGGCGGCGGTTTGCTCGCCGCCTGGACCAAGCGTGAGATGCTGCGTCTTCATCCACGCCTGGACGAGAAATTGCTTGATCGTCCCGACGCGGGCCCGCCGCTGCCGACCTCGCCAGTGACGCCGATGGCCTTGCGCGGCGTCAAGCAGGCGGTCTATGAGTTGGGCGCGCGCGGCTTTCATCTTCTGGCGGCGCGCAAATAGACCGCCCGTATGCGCCGGAGTCCCGCCCATGCGGCGGCTTTGGAACTGTGGCTCTTGCAAGGTGGCTGAAATGCAACGTTTATTCCACGGCATGTTCTCCTACCGGTTTCGCCGTCTGACGCAGGTTGCCGCAAGCGCGTTTTGGCTTTTTTTCGCCGCGGCGCTGCCGGCTTTGGCTCAAGAAGCTGATTCCGTCGGCCAGGTCGTGCGGCAGCAGGGTCCCGTGACGGCGCTGCGGGCATCGCTGCCGCGCAGCCTTTATTTGGGTGCCTCGGTTTTCCCGGGGGACCGGATCGTCACGACATCGGCGGCCAAGGTCGAGATCGAATTCAGCGACGGCACGCTGCTTTCGGTCGGCTCGGACACGGATGTCGAACTGTCGGACTATACCCCGGGCAGCCGAAAACCCGGCGCGCTTTCACTGCTGCTCGGCATCATTCGCACAAAACTCTCGATCCTTTGGACCATCGGTTTCGAGGTCAGGACGCGGGCGGCCATTGCCTCGGTCCGCGCCACCGACTGGGTGACGGAAGCGCGGGATGACGGGACGGCCGTGTTTGTCGTCGACGGAAAGGTCGCCGTCACGGGCACGGCCGGGGCAACGGTGGTGCTCGGTCCGGGAAGCGGGACGGACGTCGGCGTCGATGGTGTGCCCGCGCCGCCCAAAACGTGGAACAGCACGCGCGTCGACGACGTGCTGGGCCGCACGCGCTTGCCGTGAGCGGTGCGTCCGGCACTTCCTGGCGTGTCGCGCCGCCGGCGCTGTGGGCGCGTGTCGAGACCTTCGTTGTCCTGGTGCTGACGCTTCTGCTGTTGTTTGCCTATCTGACGCATCGCGACTCCGGACCGTTGCAGGCGATAGAAGGCAAAACACTGGATTGGCGCTTTCAGCTGCGTGGGCCCGAGCCGGCCGGCGATGCCGTCGCGATTGTGGCGATCGACGATCAGACACTGGCGCGGCTTGGGCGGTGGCCCTTTCCGCGCGCCTGGCTGGCCCGCGCCGTGGACGCCCTGGCGGCCGACGGCGCGCGCGGCATCGTTTTCGACCTATTGCTCGTCGGGGCTGGCGCCGGGGCGGCCCTGGATCCGAACGATCAGCAACTTCGGCAAGCGATCGCCCAGGCCGGCAACGTGATCGTTCCCTTCGCCTTCGTGTTCGATCCGGACGAAGCCAATCGCACGCTCTTGCCGAACAGCATCGTGCAAGCGGCCTACAGCACCGTTCGCAAAGATGTCGTAGACCACGTACAATTGCCCGAGCAACCAGCGGGTGCCTTGGTGCCGCTCGAGTCTTTCCTGACGGTCGCGCGGCCCGCGCATGTCACGGTATTCGTCGAACCGGACCGCAGTCTGCGCTTTGCCCATATCGCCATTGGCTTTGGCGACGCCTTCTATCCCTCTTTGCCGGTCGAGGCGGTACGCCTTTACCTCGGCCTCGATCGCGACGACCTGGCGCTTCACCTGGGTGCCGGCCTTTCGCTGGGCGAGCGGTTTGTCGCCGCGGACCGGGATATGGCCTTGGCGATCAACTACGCCGGTCCGGCCGGCAGTTACGCGACGCGCTCTTTGATCGATGTCGCGAACGGCGACTTTCCCGCCGGCAGTTTCCGTGACCGGTTGGTTTTGATCGGGCCTCAGGCGGCGGCCCTGGGCGATCAATTCGATACGCCCTATGCGCCCATGCTTTCGGGTGTCGAGGTCTTCGCCAATGTCATCGACAACCTGCTTGGCCGGGGTTTCCTGCTGAGGTCGTCGCAGACCGAGTGGTTCGATCTCATTGCCATTGCCCTTGGCGGCCTGATCGCGATCCTGCTGGGTCTGCTGCGCCGCCCGGCGCTTGCATTCCTGGCAACGGTCGCCGTGGTCGCGCTCTGGTGCGTGGTCAACTTCTATGGCTTCGCGGCGTGGCAAACCTGGCTTAATTTCAGCTTCCCAACGCTGGCGTTCCTGCTCGGTGCAACGGTCGTCGTCGGCGGTCACGCGATGCGGGAAAACCGCTTGCGCGCGTATGCCGAGCACCGTGGCGAGACGCTTTCGCGCTATGTCTCGCCGCTCGCGGTGTCGGACTTACGGGGCGGCCACGCCATGGCCGAGCGCACGCAAGAGGCTGTGATACTGTTCGTCGACCTCGTCGGTTTCACCCGGGCCAGCGAGCGCATGAGCCCAGCCGAGACGGCGCGTCTGTTGCGCCGTTTTCACGGCTCTGTCGAGCGCGCCGTGCAGGCCAACCGGGGTGTCATTGACAAGTTCATCGGTGATGCCGCCCTGGCGGTTTTTGGGGTGCCCGAAAGGGGAGGGGCCGACGCCGCCCACGCCGTAGCCGCAGCGCGCACCATCGCCGCGGACGTCGCCGAATGGAATGCCGGGTCCGATGCAAGCGGCGCGCCGGCGGTTGGCTGCGGTGTCGGCATTCACAGCGGTCCGGTATCGATCGGCGAAGTCGGCGGCAGCGAGCATGCGCAAATCACCGTCACTGGCGATACGGTCAACGTCGCCAGTCGCCTGGAGGCGCTGACCCGCGATTGGCGCACGTCGATCCTGATTTCGAACGCGGTCATGCAGGCGGCCCGGCAAGCCGGAGCCGGCGATGTCCTGGAGGGTTTCCAAGAGCTGCCGCTGCAGTCGATTCGCGGACGGGAGGACCCCATTGCTATCTGGGCCTGGCCGGCGCCGGCAGCGGATGGGGTGTCGAGCGAACCTTGGTACCTGAACCTGCGTTGACTTGCGCAGATTGAATAGGACGAGATAGAAAATTCAATCTAGACAGAAGTTTGTCGCGCGTTCTTGAAGTAGATATCGCGCAGTGTTTTGGTCAGGGGGCCGGGCTGACCGCCGCCGATCCGGCGTTCGTCGATTTCGATGATCGGGCAGACCATGGTCGAGGCGGCGGTGATGAAGGC
>JAJFGM010000501.1 GCA_021776145.1 Kiloniellaceae bacterium
CGCCGGTCTCGAGGCCGAGCGCCACGCCGCCGACATCGCTTTTATGCGCCAAGCCCGCGCTGATCGCTTTGACAACCACCGGAAAACCCAGGCTTTCGGCGAAAGCCGCGGCCTTGGCGGCGGCCACCACCCCGCCCTCGGGCAACACCAGGCCAAAGGCCGCAAGACGCGCCTTGCTCTCTGGCTCGTCGAGCTGGCGCACCGCGGCTGAAGGCGCTGAAACCGCCGCCGGCAAACACAGCTTACCGGCCTTGGCCGCCGCCTGCCGGGCTGTCTGGTGGCGCCCGTACCAGGCCGCGCCGGCGAGGGCCTGCATGGCTTCTTCCAGGCCCTGCAGCGGTGTCAGTCCGGCCGCGATCAGCCGCTTACGCGCCTTGGCCGGCAGCAGTTCGGGAAAGGTCGCGGCGACCATGGCCTTGCCGCCGGTCGTAGCCGACGCGGCGATCAGCGCGTCGATGCATTGCTCATAGGCAAGCGCAAGGGTCTCATCGGCGATCGGCATGTCCATGATCAGCAGGGTTGCGTCCTGGGCGCCCTGCATGACGGTCGTAAAGCAGCGCAAAAGCTCGAGCGGGTCGCCCCAGATCGAGGTGTTGTAATCGAGCGGATTGGCGATACTGACGAAGGCTGGAAGTTGCGCCCTGAGTGCCGCCGTCTGGGCGGCGTCGAGCTCGGGGAAACTGAGGCCCAGCGGTTGGGCGATATCGGCGGCAAGGGCCGCGTCGCCACCCGAGCAGGTCAAGACGCCGAGCTTGCCGCCGCTCAAGGGACCGCTTGTGGCGAGCAGCTTCAGGGTCTCCATGAAGGCGGTCAGCGAGGGCGCGCGGATAATGCCGAGGCGATTGAACAGCGCATTATAGCACGCGTCCGACCCGGCCAGGGAAAAGGTGTGCGACATTGCCAGGCGCTGGGCCACGTCGGAGGTCCCGGCCTTCAAGGCGACGATTGGCACGCCGCGCGCCATGGCGTATTCGGCGGCGCGGGAAAATCCCGCGATATCGTTGAGGCCTTCGATGTAGAGTCCGATCGCCTTGACGCGGGTGTCGTCGACCAGGGTCGGAATGAAGTCACCGAGACCGAGCACCGCCTGATTGCCGGCAGAGATGAGGTGGGCTATCGGGACCGATCGATCCGTAAGCGTTAAATTGAGCGAAATATTGCCGCTCTGCGAAACGATGGCGACGCCGTCTTTCTGCTTGCCACCGCCATGGCTGTCGGCCCACAGCGCCGCGCCGTCAAGGAAATTGAGCAGGCCGTAGCAGTTCGGGCCGACCAGAGCGGTGTCCCCCGCCACCGCCACCAGCTCGCGTTGCAGTCGCTCGCCGTCACCGCCGACCTCGGCGAAACCGGCGGCGTGACAGACCACACCACCGACACCAATCGCCGCCAGATCGCGCACCACCTCGATCGTCGCCTCGCGGCGCACGACGACGAAGGCGGCATCCGGCCGCCCCGGTAACTCCGCCAGGCTACGGTAACAGCGGTGGCCGGCGATATCGTCCTGGCTGGTACTGACCACCCAAATATCGCCGGCAAAACCGATGCGTTCGCAGGACTTGATCGCCGGCACCAGGCCACGGCCGCCAATGAAAGCAATGCTCTTGGGATGCAGCAAACGCGCCAGATTGACCCGGCGCCGTGCCGCCAGGTCGGAATCCGCCGCGACCGCGGTGGCCGATACCTTGCCCGGCCCCCTATGACCGGGAACCGTCATCCGCCTTGGGCACGCAACAGGCTGCGCGAAATGATGTGGCGCTGGATTTCGCTGGTGCCGTCGTAAATGCGCTCGACCCGGGCGTCGCGCCAGAACCGTTCCAGCGGCATGGAGTCCATCAGGCCCATACCGCCGAAGATCTGGATCGCCTCGTCGGTCACCATGGCCAACATTTCGCTAGCATGCAGCTTGGCCATGGCCGCGTCCATGTCGGTCATCGTGCCCTGGTCGAGTTTCCAGGCGGCATGGAGGGTCAGCAGTTCGGCGGCGGCGATTTGCGTCGCCATGTCCGCCAGTTTGAAGGAAACGCCTTGAAAGCGCCCGATGGTCTGGCCGAACTGCTTGCGCTGCGCCGCCCATTCGACCGACATCTCCAGGGCGCGCTGGGCGCGGCCGATGCACATCGCCGCCACTTCCAGACGCGTCGCGCCGAGCCAAACGTTGGCGACGTCGAAACCCTTGTGCTCTTCGCCGAGGATCTGGTTTTCGGAGATACGGCAGTCGGAGAAGAACAGTTCGGCCTGGTGGTAGCCCTTGTGCGAAACGCAGGACGGGCCGCGCCGGTGCTCGAAGCCGGGGGTGCCCATGTCGACCAGGAAGGCGGTCATCTTCTTGGACTTGCCGCGCGGCGTATCCTCTTCGCCGGTCACGGTAAAAAGGATGACATAGTCGGCCTCGGTGCCGTTGCTGATGAAGTGTTTCTGGCCGTTGATGACGAAATCGCCACCATCGCGCACTGCCCTGGTGGTCATGGCCCGCAAGTCCGAACCCGCGCCCGGCTCGGTCAAGGCCAGGCACTCCAGCCGTTCGCCGCGGCAAGTCGGCCGCAGATAGGTTTCGACCTGATCGCCAACGCAGGCCTGCAGAATGTTGCTCGGTCGCGCCACGATCCACTGCAGGGCCATGGAGGCACGGCCCAACTCGCGGCTCAGCAGGGCCAAGCTCAGGTTGTCGAGACCGGCGCCTCCATGTTCTTCAGGCATGTTCGCGGCGAAGAGGCCGAGTTCACGCGACCGCTCTATGATCTGGCGGCGTAGTTCCGGCCGCACGCTGTCGTCGCGCTCGACTTCGTCCTCAAAGGGATAGAGCTCCTTCACGGCGAAGGCGCGCACGGTTTCGACGATCATCTGCTGTTCCGAAGAGAGGGTAAAATCCATGACGCCGCTTCCTTGATTCCGGTGGCTTCGCGCTTCCTAAATCGGCCCTAGTGGCTCGACACTCATTTGGCGCCACTCATTTGGCGACAGCCATCTGACGGCCGGCCTCTTTCGGACGTGGCAAGGCCGTGTGCGCCGCCAGTGTCGCCCGCAACGCCGCCTGGACCTGGGGATCGATTTCGCTTGCCCTGCCCGCTTCCGTATCGACATGCAGCAACATCTGCTCGGTGGTCGCCAGCAGTTCGCCGCTGGCACCATGATACATGCGGTGAAAAAGGTGCAGGCGCTTGGCGTCGAGCCCAAGGATCTGCGTGGTAAAGCGCAAGGGCTCGCCGCCCGCAACTTCCCGGTAATAGTTGATGTGGGTCTCGACGGTATAAAAAGAACGCCCGCTGGCGCGGTAGGCCTCGTCGATCCCGATGTAGCGGAACAGCGCGTCCGAGGCCTCGCCGAAAGCCCAGAGATAGAAGGACTCGCTCATGTGACCGTTGTAATCGACCCAGGCGGGCTGCACGCGGGTCGCAAACAGGGCCAGCGGCGCCGCCACTTCGGCGTCGGCTCGCCAGCGTGGGATCTCACGCCGCCCGTAGCGTGCCGCCTCGTTGGCGGCGAGCACGGCGCCGGCGGCGGTATCGTGCTGCTGAAGGCTTTGCATGATGCCGATCAAACAGTCGTCGCGCAGACGCTCGAGCTGCTTGACCGTACGGTCGCCGGCCTGGGCCTGGGTGCCCGCGACCATGCGATCGGTCAACTCGTCGGTCAGCTCCGGCGCCTCGAGCCGCGTCCAGGGCAGCTTCAGGGCCGGCCCGAACTGTTCCAGCATGTGACGCATGCCGCTGTCGCCGCCGGCGAGATGAAAAGTCAGGCAAGGCCCCATGAGCGCCCAGCGCAGGCCCGGGCCATAGACGATGGCGTCATCGATCTCGTCGGTCGTGGCCGAGCCATCGGCCACCATGTGCAGGGCCTCGCGCCAGATCGCTTCCTGCAGGCGGTCGGAAATGTAACCGGGGATCTCCTTGCGGACCCGCAAGGGGCGCATGCCGAGGCGGCGATAGAAGGCCATGGCGGCCTCGATGGCCGTCGCAGCCGTGCGCTCGCCGCCCAGGACCTCGACCAGCGGCAGCAGGTAGACCGGATTGAAGGGATGCCCGATGACGACCCGCTCCGCATGCGCGCAGTCAGCCTGAATACGGCTCGGCAACAGCCCTGACGAACTCGAGGCGATGATGACTTCGCGCCGCGCCGACGCGTCGATGCGTGCGTGCAGCGCGCGCTTCAGGTCCTCACGTTCGGGCGCGCTTTCCTGGATGAAATCGGCCTCCGCCACCGCCGCCTCGAGATCGGCGTTGAAGGACAGGCGGGTCTGGTCGGCGCCTTCATCGAGGCCGAGCTTGGCCAAGGCGGGCCAGGCATTGGCGACACCGGCGCGCAGGCGCTCTTCGGCGCCTGGCGCCGGGTCCGTGGCGACGACGTCCAGGCCATGGGCCAGACAGCGCGCCGCCCAACCGGCCCCGATAACCCCCGTCCCAACGACGCAAACGCGCCGAATTTCATTCGCGCCGATCATGCGGCCTGCTCCTTGCATCGTCATGCGCCGCCGTCGCACGGCGATCGTCTCAATTCATCTCGACGAACCGCAGATACGTTACGGAAACGCGGCGCCGACCGTTGGATTTTGACGACATTTACTTGATGCAGAACGACGAGATGCTGTCCTGACAGACGAAGCCGGCCCAACCCGGACGAATTCGTAGCCAGGCTTGGACCGACGGCGCATCGATCGTCTCTTTCGCCGCGCGACGCGACCTAAGATTGGCCAAGACATTGGCGAGGATCCAGAGAATTCCACTGTCGGTTGGTTTGCCTTAGAAGCTGATCTGAGGCTGAGATTGTTATGGGCGAATGTCATAAGCAATTGAATTCAAGGCATTTCGGTGCGCGGTATCCCTAACCATTGGTAAAGGGAGTGAATGGTAGAATGTTCGTCGAAGTTTCTACCTGTGCCCTAGAGAGCCACTCGGATCCGATTCGCAAGCCATGAGCGGAATCGCCAAGATATTACGGACACTCGCCCTATCGCCGCTTTGCCGGAAAGTCACGGCTGCCGTATTCGTGAGTTTTCTTCTTATCGCGTCCGTAGTCCTGGTCACTTCCTATCTGCGCCTGGAAAGCAGCCTTCTGGGAGACCTTGAGGAAGAATATCTCACAAGCGTCGCTTTTGTCGCCGATGTCGCCAAAGGGCTGCAGGCGCATCAGAGATCGAGCCTGCTCTTCAAGCTCCTGAGACAGCCAAAGGTCAAGGGCATCACCCTCTTCGATGAAGACGGCAACATTGAATCGCTGCATGGCGAACGGCTGTTGTTGCTGGAAGGCGAACTCTCGGTGTCGGACCGAGACACGGTCCACCGCAGCCGCAGCAGCGACGGCACGCGTTACGAGGTGTTATGGCCGGCCGGCAGTTCAGGCTTTTCCCACAGCGTCGCCATGCGTCTGGATACTGTCGCAGTCTCCAATGAGCTCGCGGCCTTCGTCTGGCGTGTGATCGGAATTGTGGTCCTGATCAGCGCTTTCGTTACCCTGGTGACCATGCTGGTTCTCGGTCATTTTCTCATATTTCCGATGTTGGAATTACGCCGGCACCTGCTGTCGGCCGCGGAAACTCCGACCGAGACACAAATCCCAGTGCCCAAGGGCAATCGTGATGACGAGTTCGGCGACGTCGTGCGCGAGATCAATTTGAGGCTGCGGGAAATCTCGCAAAACATAACGCAGGTTCGCAGCCTTGCCCGATTTGCGTCCGAAAACCCAAACCCGGTTTTGCGTGTTTCGGGTAGCGGCAGGCTACTCTACGCCAACGAGGCCGCGCAGCAGAGCGGCGGCATCCTGCAAATATCTGCTGGCCAAGCCCTGCACCCGGATCTCGAAAAGGTTGTACGGCAGTCGAGCGAGACAAACTGTCAACAGCACCTGGACTTATGCCTTGGCCAGCGCACCTACGGTCTCGCCATCTTGCCGATTTCCGAGGCAGGCTACCTCAATGTCTACGGGCGCGACATCACCGAAGAAACGACCGCCAAACAGGAACTACTCGACACGCAGGCCGGTCTCGAGGAACGCATCCGCGAGCGAACTTCGGAACTAGAGGCCGTGGCCGCGCGACTCGAGACCGCCCGCGACGAAGCCGAGGCCGCCAACCGCAGCAAATCCGAATTCCTTGCCACCATGAGCCATGAGATCCGCACGCCGATGAACGGTATCCTGGGCATGGCCGGGCTGTTGCTCGACAGCGACCTGCCGGAGGCGCAGCGCGAACAAGCCGGAATAGTTCTGCAATCCGGAGAATTGCTGCTTGGCATCATCAACGACATTCTCGACTTCTCAAAGATTGAGGCCGGCAAGCTGCAACTCGAAGCCGAGGACTTTCAGCTCGCACAGGTGATCGACGGCACCATCGACCTGCTGGCGGCACGCGCCCATGCCAAGGGTATCGAGTTGGTGTCCTTCGTTGCCACCGATATCCCCCTGGCGCTGCGCGGCGATTCCGGCCGGCTACGGCAGATCCTGATGAACCTGCTTGGCAACGCCATCAA
>JAJFGM010000502.1 GCA_021776145.1 Kiloniellaceae bacterium
AATGCTCTTGCCTGTCGTCGCGGTTTGTTTTTTCGCCGTTTTCTCCTGGTGGCAGCTGTCCGCCGCCCGCGCCGCAATTTCGCAAGAGATTCGCCGCGGCGATGTTCTGTTCAACAAGGGTCACCTGCAAGAAGCCTACGACCTCTACCTGGCGGCATTCAGGCAGGGTCAAGCCAGCGGCGACGACCTTCTAAGGGGCGAGGCCATCAACAACATTGCTGCGATTTTCATCGAGCTGAACGACTATGGAAAATTCAAGCGGACCTTCGATCAGGCGCAGCAGATCAAGCAGCAACTGGCACAGCGCAATCCAGAGATTGTCCCGGTTAGAGGTGACCTGTCCCACCGAAATATTCTCGGAAACGGCGGCTTTGAGTCCGGTTTGTTCTTCCCCTGGGGCCTCGGTCACTACGAACGCGAAGAAGGCAAGTTCAATTTTGGGGTCTGGTGGAACAGCAATAACGCACGCGCCTATATGAAGGTCGACACGGCTGAAAAGCGGTCGGGCCGGCAATCTTTGCGGATTACCAACTTCGCGCCGGCCGCGGCGCACGTCTTCACCACAACATCGCAAAGGATCGAGGGGCTCGAGCCCAACACGGTCCTGCGGGTGTCCATGTCGGTCAAAGCTAGGGATTTGACGCCTGGCGCGGTCACCTTCACGGTCGATGCCGGCTGGACCAAGCGTCTGCCCAGCCTGCGATCCGGCAGTTACGATTGGGAGACCTACACGGCGACGGTCAACATTGGGCACAACGACTACATCGACTTTCGCATCATTCATCAGAACACCGGAACCATTTGGCTCGACGACGTCGTCATCGAGCGGGTCCACGACAGCGAGGCCATGGACCCCTTGCAACGGGCCGAATCGCTATTCGATCTGGCGCGTTACGATGCGGCCCTGGAGCTCTATCAGGAGATAGAACGCCAGTACTCCGATCAGCCGGGAACCCTGATTGCCGCGAAACGGGCCATCGGCAGAATTCAAATGGTCCGTGGCAACTATGACCAAGCCCTGGCGAACTTCGACTGGGTTCTCCATCGCGGTTGGAAAAGGATCCATTGGGACTTGGGAGATCTCTATTTTGAACTCGGGGAATACGTCAAAGCCATCGTCCAATACGAGAAGGCGCTGGATGAAGTCACCGGCGATCAGAGCAGTGTCAGCCTTGTGCTGGACAGACTGGCCGCCGCCCACTTGGCGCTCGGCGGAATTCTCAAGGATCCGGTCCAGTCCGAGTCTCAGCTTGCCAAGGCGGAAAAGGCGCTTTCGAGGTCGCTCACCATCGTCCGCCACATTGGCGACCAGCACGGCGAAGTGAAAGCGCTTCGCAGTCTGGGCCTGATCAGGATGCAACAGGGTGAACTCGAAAAAGCCGCGCGTTTTTTCGCCTCGGCCGCTGCAAGAGTAGAACGCCTCAATGATCGCAAGCTGCACTCCGATACTCTGCTGAACCTGGCCGAAGCCACATATCTGGGGGGCAATATCGAGGAGGCCGATCGGCTTCTGGCGGAGGTGCGCGAGACAAAGCAGACGATCGGCGATGGCCTTGGCCTTGTACGCGGCCTGCACCTTCTCGGGCGGCTTCGGGTCGACGAGGGGCAGAAGCACCAAGCTCGCGTTCTGTTCCGTGACGCCATTCAGCTTCTCGAGGGTCTCTATATCAGCCTCGAAACCGCGCCGAGGGAAACCCGACGCATCTTTCTCCGGCAATTTCAGGATCTTTACCGGTCCTATATCGGTCTGCTCTTCGAGCTCTATCAGCAAGGTCGAGAGCCCGACATCCAAAAAGCGGCCTTCGAGATGAGCGAGCGGGTACGGTCACGCATGTTCTCGGAAATGGTCGCGGAGACACGCGTGGCGGCCGCTATTGCATCGGGTTCCAATGATCCAGGCTTTGCCCGCCTGCTGAAACAAGAACGTACCAACCTGCTGCACTTGCAGGCCGTGACAGCGAAACTGGAGCGTGTAGATCGCGTGGCCGGAGGGCAAGAAATTGGCGAGCGCGTTGCCGAACTGGAGGCGCAGGCGCACGAGGCGGAGGCCGCCTATCGCAGGGTTCAAGAAGATTTGCAAAGGCAATACCCGCGTTATGTGGATCTGAAGCGCCCCCAGCCGATGACGACGGATCTTGTGCAAAGCCTGCTAAATGACGATGAAGCCCTGCTCAGCTATCTCGTGACCGAAGATCTCAGCGGCGTTTGGCTCATCACCAAAAGCCGGGTCGATTTCGCCGTCTTGCCACTCGGGCACGACGAGCTTGCCGAAAGAACTTTGGGCTTGAGCGGTGCCTTTGAGCGGATCGTCAGGCGTTTCGGTTTTCTGGAGACCGGCGACCGAGAAGAGTTCGAGGACATTTTCGCCCTCTACGACCCTGGCGTCGCGCATGACCTCTACAAACGTCTGCTGAGCCCGATAGATCGAGCGCTGAAAGGCCACAAGGTCTTGTTCGTGGCGCCCGACGATGTGCTCTACAAACTGCCCTTCGAGGCGCTTTTGACCAAGCCGTTCGAAAGGCCGCCACCCGACAGTGCCAGCGCCGTCGGCGAAGAGCTGTCGCAAGCGCCGTTTTTTGGACGCCGCATTGATCTCGCCTACCTTCCATCGACCTCCGTATTGCGCACCCTGCGGTCCCTGCCCAAAGACCCCGCGAAGTCGCAAAACACCTTTCTCGCTTTCGCGGACCCGGCGTTCGATGCCCCAAGGGAAAGCACCGGTCAAGCGGCCGCAATTCGTGGAATTCTCATGCGGCGGCTCGAGACCATTGGCAGTATCCGTGGCGGTCGTCTTCGACCCCTGCCGGACACGCGCGAGGAAGCCTTGCAGATCGCCCGAACCCTCGGTGTCCGTCCCGAACAGACGGTCTACCTCGGTGAGCGGGCATCGGAACGCAACGTCAAGCGGCTGCCTTTGTCGCGTTACCGCTACATTCTTTTTGCGACCCACGGTCTGCTCGCCGGACAGTTCGGACGCGGCGTGCAACCGGCACTGGCTCTCAGCTTCGTGGGCGATCCGGAAAACGATGGCCTGCTCGAGATGGGGGAAATCCTCGGCCTCGACCTCGATGCCGATTTGGTCGTGCTGTCGGCTTGCAATACGGCAAGCGGCAGTGGCGAGGACGACCGTGGCGAAGGCTTTGCCGGGCTCACGCGAAGCTTCATGTTCGCCGGGGCCAAATCCCTTCTGGTGACGCAGTGGTCGGTCGAATCGAGCTCGGCGAAGAAGCTGATGCAGACGGTCTTTCAGAGCGCCTTGACGAGAGATGTCGCGAGTTCGCTGGCACAGGCAAAGCGATCCTTTTTCGAAAGTCCCACACTCATACCCCTGACCAGCGAGACCAGGGTCTCCACGGCCCATCCCTTCTTTTGGGCGCCTTTCATCCTGGTCGGCGAAGGGCGATGACAGCGGACTCCGCGCGGCAGGCGGCTTTGTCAGAGCAAATCAATTTGAGCCGGGCGGGGCGATCCTAAGCTTCCGGCGATGCGCAATCCCTTCCGCTATATCAACAACTCGCCCAAGGTGATCCGCCTTGCGGTAATGATGTACGTCCGCTATCCGCTCTTGCTGTACCAGGTCGAAGACCTGCACTTCGAACGCGGCATCGACATCTGCCACGAGACGGTGCGGTTTTGGTGGAAACGATGCCGGCGTGAAAGCCACAAACCGGCCCCTTTCGCGGGTTGGCTATGGTTTGTCTGACAGCACCCCGATCGATCAAGGAGACGACGCTAGTCTGGGCGACGGGACAGGCTGTGGTTGAACGGTGGCGGCAGCGGCAGCGGCGCTCAGATTAGGGGCCTTGTGGGCGAGAGCCAGGATCAGGCCCTCTATTCCGTTCCGCGCGATCACCGAGCGGAATTCCGAGTTGTAGGTGGTAACCACGCTCAGCCCATTCATCGCGACGTCGACGATCCGGTACCCGCCATCGATTTCGCGAACCACCCAATCGAAGTTGGCAAGCGTCCAGTTGCCGCGCTTCACGCGCGTCGTGACCCTTGTATCGAAGGCATTTATTGGCTTGGCGGACTCCACGGAAAAACCATCAGGCATGCGATTATCCAGCAAACCGACGCAATAGTTGAGCAGGTACCTGCGGAAGACCTCGACGAAGCGGTCCTGCTGCTCCGGCGCGAAAAACTTCCAATCGGATCCAATTACGGTCTTGGCCATGCTTTTGATGCTGAGCGCGTCCTCGACCAAGTCGCGCAAGCGCTCGCGGCGGTGCGCTCCGTTCTCTTCATGCTCGCTCACGATTTGGATCGCTTTTTGACCGAGCCCGGCCACGAAATCGGCGGCCGTCCCGTCCGGCCCACCGGCAACGGCACGAGTCCCGAAGAGGTCGACGCCCATGAACAAGACGAGGACAAATGCGGTGAGCCTGGACATTTACTGGTTCCTATCCCGTCCGTTTAGCGGCAAGTCGCCGGCGGTTTCGCTCAACCGAGCGGTGGCGGCCAACTCTCGATAGGCCAGCAGCTCTGAATCGGACGTGATCTCGCCGCCCGTGAAAATGCTGCTCGATCCGTCGATCGTACTTGACCCTGAAAACGCCGGTCCCGGCCGACCGGGTGCGTGCGAACCTCGCCAATCGCGTCCGGACTTTCGTCATGCCTACCGTGATGGGAAATGAGCGGATCTACTCAAGCGCGTCGCCGCGTGCCCGTTCGCCGCCACCCGTTGCCAACGACCGCGGTGCCGGCACGCCGAGGCCGTGCTGCGAATGCGATTTAGGCAGTAGGGATAGTGTTCAATCGTTGACCCGCATGGTCTCCAGGACTTCGTCCCGGTACTCCGGGTCCCACACGATCCGCTCCAGATCGACATTATCGCCCGTGTCTTTTTGGGCAAGGCGATCCGGCATCGCGCGTTGACCGGCACGCCGGTGGTTCTGGTTTCGAATTCGCAATATTGTCTTATCTGTTTTCGATTTGTGCATTTTGCTCAACCCATAACCCGTTAAGCGTGGCAAGCCGCAATGGCCGGGCCCTGTCGCGCCGCCCGAGCGAAGGCATCCGGTATGTTTTGCACGCGTGAACTCAGTCTCCCACCCTAATTGGCGATGAAAGGGGCGGGGTCCGAGCCGATGTCCGATTACCTTCGGGCAAACTGACTTTAATTCACCGTGTGCAGTATAGTTGTCACCGAAACGATGGTGATAGACTCGGAATCTACTTAGGCGGGAAATTTCAGTTAGCGCCTTCCAAGCAGCGTCATTGGGCGCGAGCTCCGGTCGATGATCCCGCCGCCGGAGACGTCACCCAAGATGGTTTTCAGGGCAAACTGTGCCATCGCTGTGGCGAACCTGAACCGGCGGCTGCCCTGCTCTCGACATTTGCCGCGCATTCACCGGCTCGACTCGTCCTACCAGATGATGCCGGCAAGATAGGGCGGGATGAAGTGGGTGCGCGTGGCCCGAATCCGGCGGTCGGCGACCACGATTTCCTCGTCGCCAATCTTGCTTGGGCTGACGCCGACGACACCTCCATGTTGCGCGTCGATCTTGTCGCCCTCGTAGAGGACCGATTATCGTCGATCGCCGGCCACGGTCGGCAAGACAATGGCAGTCGCGGCGTGAGCGAAGCGAGGAAGAACGCAACTAATGGCCCCGGCACCTGCGGCCATCAGGAACGCACGTCGCGGAACAGACGGCCGCAATTGACCAGGGCGGAATTGTAACAGGGGATAGCCTCGACGTTCGCTGAGACTGGAAGCTATACCCGCAGGCACCGCTGCAAGTGCGGTGTTCATAAGCATAAATCAACTAGTACATCCCAGCGTAGGTTCTGACCCATTTTCAAGCGGTCAGAGGTTTTCCTTGATAGGTCCATTTGAAGGGCTTTGCCATGGTCTTGTTGAAGTAGTCGATGAAGGCCTCGATTTTGGCCTTGAGGT
>JAJFGM010000503.1 GCA_021776145.1 Kiloniellaceae bacterium
TAGTAGGCCGGGGTCTAAAAAAAAGCGCACGAGTGATGGCGAACGCCAAAAAAGGATGGGGTCACAAAAAAGGATGGGGTCAGGTCTTGCTTTTTGACTCTTTCCCCGTGTAATCTGTCGCCATGTCTCGCCCTCTCAGGCTTGAGTTCCCCGGTGCCCTCTATCACAAAGTGAGGGGTCAGGTCTTGCCTTTTGCCTCTCTTCTTGTGTAGCCTGTCACCATGTCCCGTCCTCTCAGGCTTGAGTTCCCCGGCGCCCTCTACCACGTGACGGCGCGTGGCAATGGGCGCGCCGACATCTACCTCGACGACATCGATCGCCGGGCCTTCGACGCGCTGCTCGGCGAGGTCTGCCACCGGCACAACTGGCGGGTCCACGCCGCCTGCCAGATGAGCAACCATTATCACCTGCTGATCGAAACGCCGGAGGCCAACCTCTCGCGCGGCATGCGCCAGCTCAACGGCGTCTATACGCAGCGCTTCAACCGCCGGCATAACCGCGTCGGGCATGTCTTTCAGGGCCGCTACACGGCGATCCTGATCGAGCGCGAGACCTACCTGCTGGAGCTGGCGCGCTATGTCGTGCTCAACCCGGTGCGCGCCGGCATGGTGCGTGCCGCCAAGGACTGGCGCTGGAGCAGCTACCGCGCCACGGCTGGCCTGGCCGCGGCGCCGGCCTGGCTGTACCGCGACTGGCTGCTCGCCGCCTTCGGCCGCCGCCGTGACGCGGCGGTGGCGGGCTATCGCGCCTTCGTCTCCGAGGGGCGGGGTCAGCCGTCACCCTGGGAGCAGTTGAGGAATCAGATCTATCTCGGCTCGGAGCGTTTCATCGAGGCCTTGCAGGCCGACCGTCTTCCCGACCGCGACCTCAGCGAGATCCCCGCCGGTCAGAAACGCCCGGCCCCGCGGCCGCTCGCGGCCTATGCGGCGCGCGCGGCGAGCCGCGACCAGGCTATCGCCGAGGCGTACGCCAGCGGCGGTTACAGCCTCAAGGACATCGGCGTGCACTTTGGTTTACACTACTCGCGGATCAGCCGTATCGTCCGCCGAGAGGCCGAGGCAAAAGGCAAGACCTGACCCCATTTCGTGACCCCATTTCGGGAATGGCACACAGGCACAAACACACTATGATTTTGACTACTATCGGCAATCCCCGAACATTGTTCAATAGAAATGAGGTACTCGAAATTGTCGGAAACTAAACCTGTCGGACCATGTTCTGGGAGTGTTTTAGAATGGAAAATAGTTGGGATGATTGGTCGTGTATAGTATATCTGGAGTAAAATCTAGCGATTTGCTTTTTATGAATAATTCTGACTTAGTTGGAATTTTGTTACAAGAATACCAAGTCATTTTTAAGTTCGAAGAACCGAGTGTAGATATGGGCAGTAATTTCAAAATTATTATAGAATCTAGAATAGAGTATTTTTGTACGTGCTCAAATAATAAATATACTCTTGATGTTTCTGGATCAAAGCATTGCGTCAGGTTTGAGCGCCTTCTGGGAAAGAGATTGATGAGAGTAGTGTTTTCGAATCGCGATGATTTGGATTGTTTGGACCTTCATTTCGAGAATGGTGATGTGGTAGGCCTTCCGGTTTTAAAGAACGGGTACGAATCTTTTCGTATTTGGGCAGAAGGTGCTGATAGGTTCGTATTTATTAGCTAGCTGCGCAAAAAGGGCGCAGGTCTCCAGAAAGGATGAAGGGCGTAAAAAAGAGAGGGGTCAGGTCTTGCCTTTTGCCTCATTGCCCTTGTAATCTGTCACCATGTCTCGCCCACTCAGGCTTGAGTTCCCCGGCGCCCTCTATCACGTGACGGCGCGCGGCAACGGTCGCGCCGACATCTACCTCGACGACATCGATCGCCGGGCTTTCGATGAACTGCTCGGCGAGGTCTGTCAGCAGCGCAACTGGTTGTTCCACGCCGCCTGCCAGATGAGCAACCACTATCACCTGCTGATCGAAACGCCGGAGGCCAACCTCTCGCGCGGTATGCGCCAGCTCAACGGCGTCTATACCCAGCGCTTCAACCGCCGGCATCACCGCGTCGGGCATGTCTTTCAGGGCCGCTACACGGCGATCCTCATCGAGCGCGAGACCTACCTGCTGGAGCTGGCGCGTTACGTCGTGCTCAACCCGGTGCGCGCCGGCAGTGTGCGTGCCGCCAAGGACTGGCGCTGGAGCAGCTACCGCGCCACGGCGGGCCTGTCCGCGCCACCGGCCTGGCTGCACCGCGACGGGCTGCTCGCCGCCTTCGGCCGCCGCCGCGACGCGGCGGTGGCGGGCTATCGCGCCTTCGTCGCCGAGGGGCGGGGCCAGCCGTCGCCCTGGGAGCAGTTGAGGCACCAGATCTATCTCGGCTCGGAGCGTTTCGTCGAGGCCCTGCAGGCCGACCGTCTTCCCGACCGCGACCTCAGCGAGATTCCCGCCGGTCAGAAACGCCCGGCGCCGCGGTCCCTCGCGGCCTATGCGGCGCGCGCGGCGAGCCGCGACCTAGCCATCGCCGAGGCTTACGCCAGCGGCGGTTATAGCCTCAAGGACATCGGCGCGCACTTTGGCCTCCACTACTCCCGGATCAGCCGTATTGTCCGCCGAGAGAGCGAGGCAAAAGGCAAGACCTGACCCCATTTCGGGTCTGGTCAGACTTGACCCACAAAAGCGAAGGGGTCAGAAAATCGGATGGTAGACCCCAATTGCGTGTGGACCCCAATTGCGACGGATCACCCGGCGAATGCGGGCTTACGCCCCGGCTTCGATCTCCGCGATCAGGGCCTCGCAACAGGTCGCGACGTTGTCCGGCTCGATGTCGTAGAGCTCGCCGGGCCTCGACGCGTCCCAGACTGCCTGGAAATAGCCGCGAATGGCCGTCTCGTCGAGCGCCGGTCGCTCGGGGTCGCAGGCCGCCGCGAGCAGGGCCGGGAGCTCCGCCAGGCTTTCGGCGCGCCGCACCAAGGCGCAGGGGCGGTAAAAGGCGTCGCCGAGCACGATGACCGGGCGGCCGAGCAGCAGCGCCTCGGCGCCGGACTTGGAGTTGACGGTGAGGACCGCCGTGGCGCGGCGCATGACCTCGAAATTGTTGAGGCCGGGATCGAGCAGCACCAGGCGCGGGTCGTGCTTCAGGAGCGCCGCCGTGCGGGCATAGTCGACGGCGCCGACCAGGGCCGGATGTTCCTTGATGGCCAGCTTGTGGCCCGGCGGCAGCGCCGCCAAGGCGCGCTCGAGCAAGGCGTACTGGTCGAGGCAGTCGGGCGAGCGGATGGTCAGCGAGAAGTCGGCGGGCACGTGCAGCGGGTAGTAGACGAAGGGCCCGCCGCCGCCCGAATCCTCTGGAATGTTCCGGTAGTGCGGCGCCAGGCGGCGGCTGGTCAGGTACATGCCGATGTGGCGTTTGACGTGAAAGCCGATGTGGCTGAAGACCTCGCGTTTGCCCAGCAGGTACTTGTCGACCAGTTTTTCGAGCAGGCGGCGCTGGTTGTGGCGGTCCCCGAGTTTCTCGGCCGCCGGGCGGTACTGTGCCTTGTCCTTGTTGGGAATGACGATGCGGCCGGCGGCCAGGGTGCGTTCGATGTAGTCGTCGACCTCGGGAGCCACGCCGCCGGGCGCGTCCGGCCCCGCTATGGCCAGGGCGGCGAAGCTGTTGCGGACGAAGAACAGGCGGCCCTTGAAGAAGGCCGGCTCGATGAAAATGTTGTCGAGGCCGCGCGCCCGGGCGGCGTGGAAAGTGCCGAGCAGGGAGAGGAAGCCGCCGAGCTCCTGCACCACGACGACACGTTCGGCCTCCGCCGTCAGACGCCGGAGCAAACCGTCAACGGCGCCGAGATAGCCCTTGAAGTCGCGGGCCAAGCGGTCGCGGTCGTGGATCTGGAAATAGACCGCCTCGTGCCCGATCAGCAGTTCCAGATCCTCGACGCCGAAGGCGGCGGGATCGATGGTATCTCGATCCACCTTGTCGGCGAGAGCAAAGGCGTTGTGGCTCTGCAGGCCCTGCGCCGTCAGCCATTCGTGGCTGCGCTCGTGGAAGCAAAGGTGGGCGACGCGGTAGCCGCGCTCGGTCAAGGCGCGGTCGAGGGCGGCGAAATAGGGCGTCTGGTACATTGCCAGGGTGGTGAAAAGGATGGTCGTGCGCGCTTCCGGCATGATCAGGCCGCCCGCCCCTCGTGGGCTTTTGTCGCCGCCGAAAAGACCCTGAGGCTGGCGAGCGGCAGGCCGTGCAGCGGGTGACGGGCGGCGGCGACCCGCGGCGCGACAGTTCCACCGTCGGCCGCCGCGAAGCCGGCCAGCAGTTCGCTGAGCGCGTCGGCAGAGACGTGCTTCTGGCGCCGCAAGGGGCTCATGCGCGCGCGCAAGGCGGTGCCGGCGCGCGAACCCAGTAGGTTCATCACCGCCGCCTGCAGGCGCTGGCCCGCCGGCGCCGCTTCGCGCCCCCCCGCCAGCGACGCCGACAATGACACCCGCTGCGCGGGCCCGGTCGT
>JAJFGM010000504.1 GCA_021776145.1 Kiloniellaceae bacterium
TCGGCCGCCGGCTGCGCCAGCCGCCGCCCTATGCCCTGCCGATGCTGGCCGAAGACCTCAGCGGCCTGCCGCCGGCCCTGATCCATACGGCGCAGTACGACCCGCTGCGCGACGAAGCCGAGAACTACGCCAAGAGCCTGCTGCTGGCCGGCACCACCACCCTCTATCGCTGCGCCGAGCGCATGACCCACAGCTTCCTGCGCGCCCGTTTTGCCGGCCCGGCGGCCCAGGCCGAGTTCGATTTCCTCTGCGACTTCCTCAGGCAGAGGCTCGAACCGAGGCCGTAAGGCCGCTCCGCTCCAGGTTTAGACCTCGCCGACGTACTCGCCGCGCGCCGGATAGTCCTTGGCGATGGCGAAGTCGAGCGCCGCCACCAATTCCGAAAAGTGCGGTCGCACAAAGGGCATGGTCTGCACCGAGCCGTAGTAGAGCGACTGGTCCGGCGTCACCATGAACAGGCCGGGCTCGGCGAAAAGCGCCGGCTCCTCGATGCCGATCGAGGTCTTGCCGCGCGATGTGGAGATGTAGAGGCCCCAGGCCTTGGCCGTGGCCAACGGCAGCCCGTAACCGAAACGCAGCGCCTTGACGTCGATCTTGTCGGCCATGGCGCGGGCGCGCTCTTGGTCGTCGGAGCTGATGGCGATGGTGGCCACGCCGCGCTCGGCGAAGGCCGGTGCCTGCTTTTCGAATTCGGTCAGGTAGTTGGCGCAGATCGGACAGTGCAGGCCGCGATAAAAGCAGATGACGGTGCCGCGTTCGGAGCTTTCGGCCGAGAGGTCGAAGCGGCCGTGGTCCAGGGTCTCGACCTTGAGGTCGGGGGTCTTGCGGCGAGGGATCAGCATGGCGGTCTCCTGATGTGGGGTGAACTGCAAGGAAGGGACGCTAGCGTCCAGGATTGCCTTTAGGCATATCCGAATATACGATCAAGGAAATCCGAAAAAACTGATCGCAACACCGATATGAGCCGATTCGACCGTTTGTCCGCCCTGATGTCGCGCTTCGAGATGTCTGTCGCCGTCGCCCCGCCGGGCCGTGGCAACCTCATCGTGTTCGGCGACCGCCAAAGCCGCGCGCCCAGCCGCATCGATTTCCGGCCGCGCGGCCGGACCTCGACGCGGGCGCGGCTGGAGAACAACGAGACCGTTCTGATCGAGGGCCTCGCCGACTGGGGCGGCGATGCCAACCCCTTGATGGCGGCCTTGCCCGAACGGGTCTCGCTGGCGATCGCGGGCAACGACGACACGGTCCTGCTGCTGCGCGTGCTTCTGTCGGAGGCCGACGCCGCGCGCTGCGGGGTCGCCTCGGTGCTGAGCCGGCTTTGCGAGGTCCTGGTCATTCGTTTGTTGCGGTCGGAAATCGAACGCGGCGCCGCCGAGCCGGGGCTGCTCGCCGGCCTGACCGACCCGCGCATCAGCCGCGCCATCGTCGCCCTGCACGAGGATCCCGGCCGGGCCTGGCGCAACGACGACCTGGCGCGCGTCGCCGGGCTCTCGCTCAGCCGCTTCTGCGAGACCTTCCGTGCCTACCTGAACGAGACGCCGCAGGCCTACCTCAGGCGCTGGCGCATGGCCCTGGCGCGCCAGGACATCGAGCGCGGCGAGCGCGTGCAGACGGTGGCGCGGCGCTACGGCTACACCAGCCCCGAGGCCCTGACCCGGGCCTTTCGCCGCCAGTTCGCCGAAAACCCCCTGGCCGTGCGCCGCGGTGTGGTCGCAGTTTAGCATTATGGGGACACAATACTTATATCTGTTTCGATATAAGTATTGTGTCCCCATAATGCGGTGCCCCCCTGATGCTGCTCTAGCGTAGACGTGAAAACCGCCAGCTCGCGAAAGAGTTTCCAGGTTATGGCGCGGGCGAAGTCGTCGTAGTCGTCGGCGGCCAACGCGAAGGCGGCCGGGCCGGCGATGACGAAGGCCTCGTAGTAGTCCTTGAGGTCGGGCTCGTTGTTGAGGATCGCCAGGCCGTTGACGGTGATGCCGCGGGCCAGGGCGCGCGCCCTGGCGTCGGTCGGCTCCACGTCGGTGTTGTTGCGGCCGTCGCCCGAGATGTCGATCTTGCGTTGCCGCCCCTCGAAGCCGTTGCCGTCGATCAGCGCCACCCCGTGGTCGATGGCCCGGCCGATGCCGGTGTAGTAGCCGAGCGGCGCGCGCGGCAAGTCGGCCAGTTCGTCGGCGAAAGCAAGAATCGAGGCGCGGTCGCTGAGATGCCGCCACGGCGGCGTCTGCTCGAGGGTCGCCGGCCCGCTCCACTGCAGCAGGGCAACGGCGATGCCGCCGTCGTGCTGACCGATCTGTTCGATGATCTCGGGCCGGCGAAAGGCCTCGGCGAGGCCGCGCATCTGCATCTCGAACTCAATGTCGTTGACGCTGAGGGAAACGTCGACGGCCAGCAGCAGTTCGATGGAAACCGGCACCTTGCCGTCGCCGCGCGCGCCGCCGAGGGCGGCAAGGCAGAAGACCAGCGCCAATAAACAGGACTTTCGCCCCAGTCGCGATTTCAATCCCTTTGTCGGCACGCCCGGTGGGCCTCGGCGAATTCGGCGAGCGAGCCGAAATGGAAGTCGATGCGGGCTTCTCCGGGCGGCGGCGGGGTGGCGCCGTAGCCGCCTTCATCGCGGCGGCGGTCGATCCAGGCCGTCGCCAGGCCGGCCGCCGTCGCCGGCACATGGTCGTGAAACAGCGACTGCGCGGTGTGCAGGATCTGCCCCTTTTCGATCCCCAGGTCGTGCTTCAGGTGGCTGATCAGGTAGTCGAAGTTGGCCGGGTCGGGTTTATAGGAGCCGACGTCCTGCGCGGTGTAGACGGCGTCGAAGGCAACACCGAGTTTTTCGTTGCTGGCGGCGAAGGAGGTGCGGTCGACATTGGAGAGGATGACCAGCTTGTAGTGCCGCTTGAGGTAAGCCAGCGCCGCGGCGGAGTCGGCGAAGGCCGGCCAGTCCTTGACCGAGGCGCCAAACCGCGCGGCGTCATCGGCGCTTGCCGCGAGGTTCCAGCGCGTCGCCAGGCGCCGAAGTGATTTCGCGAGAATTTGCGGATTGAGCAGGTCGGGGGTTTCGCGCTGTTGCGCCGACTCGGCTTGCGCGAAGGCCGCCAAGGCCTCGTCGCGCCCCCTTTCGGTGCCCTGGCCTGCAAGCCAATGTTCAAGCGCCGTATGGATGCCGCTTTCCCAGTCGATCAGCGTGCCGTAGCAGTCGAAGGTCAGAACCTCGAAGTCCGTCAGTTTCATCTGCCGCTCCCCTGCCATGCTGTTCGTCATCGCATCGATGACCCGGCCGCAAGTCTAGACATGTGGCCGCGAAAAGAGCGACAAATTTCCCGCTCAACCGGGACTCCGCATGCCGCCCTGGACCCGGGGGCCGCGTTTAGGTGGCAGGGATCACGCGGCTTGCACTGGGACGATTCTGCGGCGACAGTCCGGGCTCGGGCAGTGACGTGGGAAGAGACGGCGCCATGAACAAGGCTGTGAAGTCGCTGGCGACGCGGTCGTCTATCCCGATGTCGATCTGCTCGGGCGCATGACCATGGACGTCTTCAAGTTCACCAACACGCAGGGCGAGCCCTATTGAGGTCGCAGTGAAACGTCGGATCCTTGGCAGCCTTGGCCGTGGCGCGGCCCTCGGGCTGTTGCTGCTTGGCGCGCCGGTCGCGCTTGGCGCGGCCCCGCCGCCCGAGGTCGTCCGCTTCGACAGCGCGGTGGTGCCGCATTCCCTCTTCAAGAAGCGCAAGGCCGAGGAAAAGGGCATCGAATTGGTGCCGCTGCCGCTGGCCCTGGCGCTGAGCGGGGAATTGCGCCGGCCGGCCGGCGCCGGGCCCTTTCATGCCCTGGTTCTGCTGCATGGCTGCACCGGGATCGGCGCGCACGAGCGGGCCTGGGCCGAAGAGCTGACCGCTCGCGGCTTCGTGACGCTGCTGCTCGACAGCTTCGGACCGCGCGGCATCGATCGGGCCTGTACCGGCGGCACCACCAATCCGGCGGCCGACCGTGTGCTCGACGCCTACGGCGCGCTGGCCTATCTGCAGAGCCGGCCCGAG
>JAJFGM010000505.1 GCA_021776145.1 Kiloniellaceae bacterium
TCCAGCGTTTCAGGATTTCGCTGTCGAACGGACGGGTCCAACCCCTGAAGTAGCGGCTGCCGCAGTTGGTCGGCTGCCCGGCCCAGGAAACCGTCAAATCCTTGAGCAGAAAGGGAACGCCGCGCAACGGCCCGTCCGGCAGCGTTTCCTTGATCGCCGCCTCGGCCTGCTGTGCCATAACCGACACCACCGCGTTCAACTCGGGGTTCAAAAGCTCGATGGCGCGGAGCGCGGTTTCAACGAGCTCCTGCGGAGACACCTGCCCATCGCGCACCAGCGCGGCCAGGCCGACCGCGTCATGTTCGGCATAATCCTCGAGACTTAACATCACCCGCCTCTCTTTCGTTTCGCGCCGACTTTACGGTCGTCCGGTCGGCGGTTCTCCTCGCAAGTTACGAATCATGCAGGAAACAAGCGACCTGGTGACCCGAAGCGAGTTCTTTCAATTCGGGTTCGCGCTCCGAGCAGACCGGCATGCGGTGCGGGCAGCGGGTGTGGAAGCGGCAGCCGCTAGGCGGGCGGATCGGGCTCGGCACGTCGCCCTCCAAGCCTCCGAGATCACCGGCACGCTTGGCTTTCGGGTCAGGCAAGGGGATCGCTTGCAGGAGCGCCTGGGTATAGGGATGCAGCGGCCGGCGATAGAGTTCCTCACTGCTTGCCAGCTCGACGATTTTGCCCAGGTACATGACCGCGGTGGTGTCGCAGACTCGCTTGATGACGCTGAGATCGTGCGAGATGAAGATGTAGGTCAGCGCGAAGTCGCGCTGCAGCTGCAGCAGGAGGCTCAGGATCTGAGCCTGGATGGAGACGTCGAGCGCGGAAACCGGCTCGTCGAAGATGACCAGTTTGGGGCGCAGGATCAGGGCGCGGGCGATGGCCACTCGCTGACACTGGCCGCCGCTCATTTCATGCGGATAGCGGTCGTAGTCGCGCTGCTTCAGGCCGACGACCTCGAGCAACTCGCGCGCCTTCTCGCTGCGCTCGGCGCGGTCGCCGAGCCGGTGAAAGCGCAGTGGCTCGGCGATGTTCACGCCAACGCTCATGCGTGGATTGAGCGACGACAGCGGATCCTGAAACACCAGCTGCATTTCGCGGCGCATGCGTTGCAGTTCGTCCGCCGGCGCGCGCAGGATATCGACGCCCTCTAGGCGGACCTCGCCGTTGCTCGGCTCGATGAGGCGCAAGACGAGGCGTGCCGTGGTTGACTTGCCGCAACCGCTTTCGCCCACCAGGCCCAGCGTACGGCTCTGCGGCAAGTCGAAGCTAATGCCGTCGACGGCCTTCAGCATGTCGGGCTTGGCCTGAAACAAGCGAGAGCGTCCGACGGGGAAGTGCTTCACCAGGTCGCGAACCTCGAGGAAAGCGCTGCTCATGAGCCAGGTTCTCCCGCCGTTTCCTCGACCAGATGGCAAGCCACCTGCTGGCCGGCCCCGCCTTGGTGCCCCGACACGCCCTGGCGCAATAGCGGCGCATCTGCCAGACAGCGATCCACGGCCACCGGGCAGCGTGGCTGGAAACTGCAGCCGCGTGGCAAGTTGGCGAGATCCGGCGGCGCGCCCGGGATCGGCCGCAAGGGCGTCTCGGGCGTGTCGTCAAGCCGCACCAGCGAGGCCAAAAGCCCCTTTGTATAGGGATGCTGGGGGGTCTCGAAAATGCCGGCCACGTCGCCGTACTCGACCACTTTACCGGCGTACATGACCATCACTTCGTCAGCCATGGCCGCCACCACGCCAAGGTCGTGGGTGACGAGAATCAAGGCGCTTTCGAGCCCGCGCTGGATGTCCTTCAGCAGGCGTAGGATCTGCGCCTGGATGGTGACGTCCAGCGCCGTGGTCGGCTCATCGGCAATGAGCAGATCCGGGCTGCAGGCGATGGCGCCGGCGATCAGTACACGCTGGCGCATTCCGCCGCTGAATTGATGCGGGTAGTCGGCATAACGCGCCTCGGGGTGCGGAATGCCGACCTGGCCCATGAGCTCGACGGTGCGCCGACGCGCTTCCTCGCGGTCCACGCCCTGATGCACCAGGAGACCCTCGGCGATCTGCTCGCCGACCCGAAAAGCGGGGTTGAGCGCGGTCATGGGGTCCTGGAAAATCATCGCGATACGATCGCCGCGGATCTTCTCGAGCTCGGCTTCCGACAATTGCGTGAGATCCTGATCACGATAGAGGATGCGGCCACCGACGATACGCCCCGGCGCGTCGATCAGGCGCATGATCGAAAGCGACGTGACCGTCTTTCCCGAGCCCGACTCGCCGACGATGCAGAGCGTGCGGCCCGCGCGCAGGGTAAAGGACACCCCGTCCACGGCTTTGAGCAGGCCGGACTTGAGCCCGAAGTGGGTGCGCAGGTCCTCTACACGCAGGATGATTTCGCTGTCGGCCATATCCGCGGGCTACGCCGAGTGGTGCCGCGAGCCGGCGCGCGGATCGAGCGCATCGCGCAGCCCGTCGCCGACGAAATTAAAGGCCAGCGCGACAAATACGATCACCAGACCAGGAAAGATGGTCGCATGCGGCGCCTTCTTCAGGACGACGCGCCCGTCGCTCACCATGGTGCCCCAGTCGGCGGCCGGTGGCTGCGCACCGAGACCGAGGAAAGAAAGGCCCGAGGCGACGACGATCATCAGCCCGATCAGGGTGGTGGCATAGACAATGACCGGCGAGATCATGTTGGGCAGGACGTAGCGCAGGATGATCGTCGCACCGCCGGCGCCACCGGCCTTGGCGGCTTCGATATAGGGCTGTGCGGTTACGCTCAAAGTCGAGGTCCGCACGATGCGCGAGATGTAGGGCACCAGCACCACGGTGATGGCAACAATTTCAGTGAATACGCCGGGTTGCAGCACGCCGGCAATGGCGATGGCGAGCAGGACCAGAGGCACGGCAAAAAACGCGTCGAGCGTGCGCATGATGAGCTGGTCGATCCAGCGGCCGAAATAGCCGGCCAGCAGACCGAGCAGCAGGCTGATCAGGGTCGCGATGAGGGTTGGCAGAAAACCGACCAGCAGCGAAATTCGCCCGCCGTAGAACAGGCGGGTCAGGATATCACGCCC
>JAJFGM010000506.1 GCA_021776145.1 Kiloniellaceae bacterium
CGCGGCCGATCGCGCACTCGAACTCCCGCGCCCCGAAAGTGGCCCGCCAAACGCCCTGCTCGCAATAGGTGATCAAATCCATGACGACCTTATAACGACAGGCGGTGTTTCTGCCCAGACCCTGGCGAGGTCCGGACGGACCGCCTTAAAGTCGAAGCTTGGTTCGTGCCGGTCTCGCATTCGCCCGAGCTAATTCGTCGCCTCTTCCCTAAGGTCGCGGTCCCCAACGGCATCGCCCTGGTCGGCATCGAATCGAGCCTTGGCCAAGGACTGGTATTTGTCGAGCGCGTTGAGCATTTGCTGTGTGAATTCACCTTCCCCAAGAGCGGCCTGCGGCAGCACGGCGCCACCAGCAGTGCTGCCGACGGCGCTAGGGATTGAAACAGCATGCGATATCGGTGGATTGGAATTGATTCGTCCCTGCCAATCCTGCTCGCGCAGTGGAATGGCCTTGGCGGCATCGGCCGATGCCGCCTTGGCTAGGGGCTCGGCGGGTGCCGATGGGCTTGTGCCTGCTGCTGCCGTCAGGCTGGCTTGGCTGCCCACATCGCGCAGGTCTGCGAGGAAAGCGCCGAGCGCCGCTTTGCCCGTCAACTGCGTGTTCAGCGTGGCGGGTTCGACCGCCTCGGACAGCGAATCCGTGCCGGCGGCGCCATAAGCGGCCATGGCGGACGCGAACTGGGCGTGATTCGGCGCTTGCGGGACGCGCCGAGTCCCGAATGCTGCCGTGTCGGCATTTTCCTTCGTGGGTGCCGAACTTTCGGTTATGGGCATTTCGGCCGCCGCCGCACCGGCGACAGGCCCGCCGGTTTTCTGCGCCAAGGCGGCTTGCTGCCTTGCGTCAGCCATCCCGCTCTCGCCTGTCTCGGGCCGGCTCGAAAGGCCGGCGACCTCAATCAAGGTTTCACCGATGTCGTTGCCGGCAATCTCACTCACAACCGTTTCGACGATGGAAGAGACGAAACCGAGGGGACCGCCGAACAGCGCGCCGCCAAAGATCTTGGCCGGTGCCGAGATCTGATCGCCCGTGATGTCGCGATAGAAGGCTGATACCACCGGGATGTGCTGTAGCGGGTTGACCAGATCGAGCAAATCGTCAAAGGAAAATTGCCCGCCATCCGGAGCCGCCGGCGCAAGGAACTCGATACGTTCGAGTTCGGTCCCGGATTGTCGCCATGCCGCATTGGGAAGATTTTCGATCGAAGCTTGTGTCGTGCCAGAGGCCGGCGCCGCGGCCGTCGCCTGCGATCCCGCCGACGTATTATGCGCTACGACAGACTGTTGCCGACCCAGCTGCGACGCGCGCGGACGCACTGCATCGCCCGACTTGCCGCTCCAAGCCGGATCGAAACGGCCGACCACCGGCCTCTGAAATTGCTGTATGGCGCTATCTGAACTCATTGGCCCTCCGTGCGCGTACCATGCAACAAGGAGGCCAGAGCTAAGTAATTGAAACAAAAAAAGTTGTTTTCGCCCGTGCGCTGATGCGGCGATCCTTGCCCGGCAGGACTTGCCGCCCTTGGCAGAGCCGTGTCGGGGTTACCGCGCGGCACGCGGCCGCGGTTGTCAGAATAGATGGCCGAGGCGGGCGGCCTTGGTGGCAAGGTAGAACTCGTTGTGGCCATTGGCGGGGAAACTGTGCGGCACGCGCTCCGCAACCTCGATCCCGCAGCGCTCCAAAGCGGCTATTTTCTGAGGGTTGTTGGTCATCAAACGGACTTTCGAATGGCCGAGTTGGCGCAGCATTTCGGCGGCCGGCAGGTAATGCCGCTCGTCGGCGTCGAAACCGATGGTTTCGTTGGCCTCGGCTGTGTCCGCGCCGTCGTCCTGCAGTGCGTAGGCCCGCAACTTGTTGATCAAGCCGATGCCCCGGCCCTCTTGGTTGAGGTAGAGAATGGCGCCGCTCCCGGCGGCGCCGATCGCGTGTATGGCGCCGCGCAGCTGGTCGCCGCAATCGCATCGCAAAGAGCCCAGAAGATCGCCGGTGAAGCATTCCGAGTGCAGCCGGACCAGAAGCGGCGATTCGGTGCTGGGAGTCCCGATAATCAGCGCCAGATGTTCGACGCCGCCGTCCTCCGGTCGAAAAGCGATCACCCGGGTGTCTTCGGCGCCCTCAAGAGGCACGCGCGCCTCGGCGACAGGGCGCAGGGCGCGGGCCGTGACCAGTCGATAGGCGGCGACATCGTCGGCCGCCACCCGCAGCAGGTCATGCGCGACCGCCCAATCGGCCGCCGTGGCCTTGTCGTCGAGGGCAAGTTCGACAATGAGAGCCGAGGGTAAAAGACGCGCCAGTTTGGCAAGATCGATGGCGGCCGCGCTGAGACCTTGCGGGGCCGGCACGGTGGTCGAACGTCGCAGCTTGGTGGAGTCCGTCCGCGCCGGATCGGACAGCTCAGCAATGCGTTCGGCCTGACGGTCGAGTAACGCCAAGGCAATCACGCCGCCGGAAGCAGGCTGGAGCGGCAGTCCCAGGGCCGCCGCGCGGCGCTCGGTCAATAGCAAAAGTGGCTGCGACCTCGGTCCGGCCAAGTGGATCAGCGCCGTCAGTCCGGCATTGCTAATGGTTTCGGCGGCCTGCACCAAGGCGGCACGGCCGTCATGCCCTTCCATCACGATCGGCGCCCCGCAGCGCAGATCGGCTAACGCACGCTCGACCGATCGCTGCACCGCTCGGTCACTGGGCGCCGCGGTGACATTGGTGGCCCGCAACTGCATGAGTTACTTTTAGATAGAGTTCTGGTTCAAGTCACGCTTCATGGCGATCGCCGTGAAGCGGCCTATTTCCTACTTGGGTCGGCGCGGTCTAACGTCAAACGACATTCGCAAGACTGGCGAGCCCGTCGGGGATCGTTCAAACTGCAGCGTGGACAAGAAATCAACCGACGCCAGGAAAGAGATTGCCGGGATGGAGACATCGCCCAACGTTTTCAGGGACTACGACCAAACAGCGCTGGACCGGCAGTTGAACCTGCGCGCCCGCTGGCCGGAACACGCCGATTTTTTTGCGCGTTGGTCCCGCGAGTCGGCGGCGCTTTGCCAGAGACTGACATGTCATCTGAACGTGCCTTACGGGGACACGGCGTTGCAAAAGCTCGATATTTTCCCGTCGGCAACGCCGCGAACACCGATCCTGGTGTTCATCCATGGAGGCTACTGGCAAGGGCGCGATAAGGAGGAGTTCAACTTTCTGGCCGCACCCTTTGTCGCCGCCGGTATCGCCTTTGCATCCATGAATTACGACTTGGCGCCGCAGGTTTCAGTCGAGGAGATGGTTCGGCAGACCCGTCGCGCCTTGTGCTGGCTCTACCGAAACGCCGACGACTACGGCATCGACCGCCAGCGGATTTTTGTTTGCGGGCACTCGGCGGGCGGCCACTTGGCAACCATGGCGGCGCTCACGGACTGGTCGCTTGAGTCCGCGGATCTGCCACCGCGCCTGTTGAGCGGCGCAGCCTCGATCTCCGGCCTTTACGAGTTGGAAGCGGTCCGCCTCAGCTATCACAACGAGGTCCTCAACCTCGACGCCGACATGGCACGGCGGATAAGTCCACGGTTTGCCACACCCAACTGGGCTGCACCGTTGTTCTGCGCTGTAGGTTTGGAAGAAACCGCGGAGTTTCTGCGCCAGCAACAGGATTTTGCGGTGACATGGCGGGCGGCCGGCCACAAGGTCGAAACCGTCGAACTGCCCGGCCACACTCATTTCACCATCCTTGACGCCATGGCCGATACGACGGATAGCCTCTGCGCCGCCTTGCGGGAGCGCGTACTGAGTGATCCTATTGAACCGGTTTGATCGATTAGAAGCCGTGAAGCCGCGCCTGGGAGCTCATTCTTGTACCCCTTACCATCCGATGCTATCTGATGAACAGCCTTTCGCAGGAGAAACATAAGTGAGCAACGGAGCCGGCAAGAAGATCCTCTTGATCGATGACGACGATGCTTTGCGACATTCGCTGTGTGAGCAGCTGCAACTGCATGAAGAGTTTGAAACGATCGAGGCGGATACCGCAACGCGTGGCATGGAATTGGCGAAGTCGGAATATTTCGACGCCATTCTCCTCGATGTCGGCCTGCCTGACATCGACGGACGAGAAGTTTGCCGCCTGATGCGGCGCAACGGGGTAAAGTCGCCGATCATCATGCTGACGGCGGCGGAATCCGATGCCGATACCATTTTGGCGCTTGACGCCGGTGCCAATGACTACGTCACCAAACCCTTCAAGCTGGGGGTTTTGCTGGCCCGGCTGCGAGCGCAACTGCGCCAGCACGAGCAGAGCGAGGACGCGGTCTTCACTATCGGCCCCTACACATTTCGCCCCAGCGCCAAGATTCTGGTGCATGGAGAGAACAAGAAAAAGGTTCGCCTCACCGAGAAAGAGACCTCGATTCTCAAGTACCTTTATCGCAGCGGTGCTTCCGTCGTCGGTCGCGAAGTTCTGCTCGGCGAAGTTTGGGGCTACAATGCCGGCGTCACGACACATACCTTGGAAACCCATGTTTACAGACTGCGGCAAAAGATCGAGAACGACCCCTCCAACGCCGAAATCCTGGTGACCGAACCCGGTGGCTATCGTCTCGTACCCTGACGCGGGCCCCGCTAACAGATAATCCGCGAAACCTTGGGTGTAATACCGTGGCGCCCCACAGCGGCGCATGCGGCGCTCATTTTTCTTGCAGCCGCGTCAAGCGCCACCCCAGGAACAACGCGACGATCAGGCCGAAACTGGTTACCGAGCCGAAGATTGGCGCCGCCAGGGACCAGGCGCCGGTCAGCTTGAAAGCCTGGGCTAGAAGTACCGGCCCGATCAAAACCCCCAGATTGCGGCCGGTCATGACAAAACCAAAGGCCCCGGCGATGCCGCGACCTCGCGCCAAAATAGCGCTGGGCATAGCGAACAGACAAGTCGGTACAATTCCCGCGCCGCAGCCATAAACGACCAATGAGAGGACACCGCCAAGACCACCGCCTGTGTAGGGCAGAAGCCACCAAACAGCGGCTTGCGCCGCCATTGAAAGGGCGAGAAGCAGCCCCAGCGGAACACCCATGCGCAGCAGCATCCCGGTAACGATACAAAACACCATAACCAGGACCACCGGTATCAGATAACCGATGACAGCCCCTGAAACCGCTAAATCGTGCATTTCCACCAGATACAGCGGCAGCCAGGTCATATAGGCGAAATACTGACACGACCATGACATGAAAACGGTGGCCGTCATGAGAAGCGCGATCCGTTGGCGCCGAGAAATTGCGGGCGGTGCGACGGTCGATTGGCTGTCGGAAGCGTCGGTTGCGGGCTGGCGGGCCGAGAAGTCAACACGGCCACTGCGAGCCAGTTGCCACGTCCAGACAGAAAACACAATTGCGCCGGCCATGCCCAGCCACCACAGAAGTTGCCAGCCATAGCTGCCAAGGGCTGCCGGTGCCAGAAGGATGGCCAAGACCTGGCCGACGGGAATCCATGTGGCGGTGAGACCTATCACCAGCGGCAGCCGCCGGGTCGAGGCGTTGGCATTGGCCAAAACCGGGCCGACTATGGCAAGCGCGGCGAAGGCGATTCCCTCGAGCGCCCGCCCGGCGAGAAACACGCCGCCCTGTTCCGGCCAGATCAGCCCCAAAGCGTTTCCGCAGATGAACACGCCCATGGCCGCGTAAATTGGCTTCAAGGCGTCGCTTCGCTCGATGACGCGGCCCAGCCAAAGCGAGAGGATCAGGCCGGCTAGGGCATAGACCGACATGAAGGCGCCGGCTAAAAATCGATCATACGCGTGACGCTCAAGCAGAACCGGCAGGACAACCGGCAGCTTGAATTGCTGATAAGCCGCAAAAAAGGCGAGGCCAAGGCCAAGGCCGATGCCGGCCAGATTGGAACGCTGCGATACCACTCGATCCCCAAGCCGACCGCCTCCTGCCGCGGCGGCCTCCCCCTTGATACGCGTCAGCCAAGTCGTCCGGTATGCCTTAGAGAGGGGCCCACCAGCACGTCAATTTGCGGCCACGACCGAAACCTCGGATCGCGCCAGTCTGTCGAATGGCCACGGCGCCGGCAAGCGCGACACAGCCCCCGGCAAATGGGGTTTATGTGGCCAATAAGCGCCTTTTTTCAGATTTCCTTTGGGCTCGTCGGCTACAAGGCTTAAATAACAGGGTCAGGCATGGGAGCGGAATCGGTTTGGACGCGGCCCGCGATTTTTTTGTGCGCTTTTGGGGCGTCAGGGGTTCAATCTCCTGCCCCGGAGAGAAGCATCAGCGTTATGGCGGAAACACTTCCTGCCTGGAGGTACGTTGCGGTGAGCATCTCCTGATTTTCGATGCCGGCACCGGCTTGCGGCCTCTCGGCTGCGAGTTGTCGTGCGAGGGGAAACTCGATACCGACATTTTCCTCACCCATACCCACCACGATCATATTATCGGATTGCCTTTTTTTGGGCCGATGTTCGGCTCCAGCAATCGCATTCGTGTCTGGGCCGGCCACCTGATGCCGGCGCACAATTTGCACGACGTGTTGTGCCAGTTTATGACGGCGCCACTGTTTCCCGTGCCACCGCAAGTCTTCGCCGCCAACGTGAGCTTTCACGACTTCGAGGCCGGCGAGGACTTGGCTCCCGCCAACGGCGTATCGATCCGCACGGCCCCCCTCAACCACCCCAATGGTGCCACGGGCTACCGCATCGAATTCGGCGGTCGGGCAATTTGTTACGTCACCGACACCGAGCACCTGCCAGGCCAGCTGAACGACGATATTCTTGGGCTGGCGGCCGGCGCCGACTATCTGATCTACGACGCGACCTACACCGACGACGAATTTCCCAGCCACGTGAATTGGGGGCATTCGACGTGGCAGGAAGGCGTTCGCCTGTGCGATGCAGCCGATGTCGAGCATTTGGTTGTTTTTCATCATGACCCCAGTCATGACGACGAATTCATGGATCGGATTGCCAAGGAAGCCGAGGCACGGCGTCCAGGAACCGTCGTGGCGCGCGAGGGCATGGTCCTGCGTCCATGAAGTCACCCGTGATGGGCGTGACGATGGGCGGCCGACGGCGAAGACGCCGGTAACGTGTCGCGCACGGGAAACTGATACGGAATTTGGCCCGACCATCCCTAATATACCGGTAGGATAAACGCCAAGGGTCAGGCCCCCGCGGCGGCGGCGAGATCCATACACCGACGCCAACGGATCGGATCACCGACCTGTAAGACAACAGCGCGCAGCCTGATTTGAGGCTCCGGCAAAACAACAGCGGCCACGCGAAGAAAATCAATTGCCCATGCTCAGCTTGCTCCGCAATCGCGATAAGCCGGCCCTGCCGGAAAGAGTTCGCGAAAACATACGTCTCCAGGAAGATGCCACGGAACGCCTGATCTCATGGATTCAGCTGTCGGTCGTGGTGTCCTTCGGTATGCTTTACTGGATTTCGCCGGCGCCGCAGGTCGGCTTCGACATCATTCCCTGGACCTTGGCCATCTATCTCATCCTGACCCTGGTGCGGGTCGTCTGGGCCCACTATGCGCGCCTGCCAGAGGCCTCCCTCTTCATCTCGATCCTCGTCGACGTTGGATTGCTGATGGCGCTGATTTGGAGTTTTCACCTGCGTTACGAGCAGCCGGCGTCTTTCTATCTCAAGGCGCCAACGCTACTGTATGTGTTTATTTTCATAGCTTTACGGGCGCTGCGATTCGAGGCGCGTTATGTCGTCTTTACAGGTTTTGTTGCCGCCACTGGCTGGGTGACCTTGACGCTTTATGTGCTTTACGCCGACCCGAACGACAATATGATGACCCGCGATTACGTCATGTATCTGACCTCGAACAGCGTTCTTCTGGGCGCGGAGTTCGATAAGATCATCTCGATCCTCATGGTCACAGGGATCATCGCCTACGCGCTCACCCGGGCAAAGAACCTGCTGGTCCGATCGGTCAGCGAACAAGCCGCGGCACAAGAACTGTCACGCTTTTTCGCGCCTGAAGTGGCGGCCCGCATAACCGGTTCGGACGATCACATCGTTGCTGGCAGCGGTGAAATGCGCCAAGCCGCCATTCTCAACCTCGACATGCGCGGGTTCACCCGCCTCGCCGCCACCGCGGCCCCGGCCGAAGCCATGCAGCTTCTCAGCGAGTACCAACGCATCATGGTGCCGATCATTCGCGAACATGGCGGCATGGTCGACAAGTTTCTCGGCGACGGTATTTTGGCAACCTTCGGCACCGCCGAGATCAACGAAAGCTATGCCGGCGACGCTCTGCGGGCACTGGAAGCCTGCGTCCTTGCTGCTCAAAAGTGGCGGCACGAATGCCTTGCCGCGGGCCGGGCCTGCCCCGAGGTCAACGGCGCGGTTGCCAGCGGCGCCATTCTATTCGGTGCGGTAGGCGACGAGGATCGGCTCGAATTCACGGTGATCGGCGATGCGGTCAACCTTTCCGCCAAAATCGAGAAACAAAACCCGAAAAGCGGCGTTCGGGCGCTTTGTGACCTGGCAACCTACAATCTGGCGCGGTCGCAAGGCTACGAACCGGCGTACCACAAGCCGGTTCTCTCGGGCATCGACGTCGGCGGCGTCGGCGAACCCATCGATCTGGCGGTCATCGTCGACTAGGGCGGATCCGCTCGCGCTTTGTTCTTGCGCGCGAGATATGCAAAAGCCGACGATCTGAAAGCGCAAAAACGCATTTGTCTGGCAGGGGTGGAGTCGCCAGTTTGGACTCAACAGGCGGCGCCTGCCTGCTGTTCCGCGCCGGCCTTTTCGAAAAGGAATGAAAATATGAGCGCGTTCAATACGGTCGGCCTCGCCTTCGTAACCGCCGCGACCCTATTCAGTCTCGTCGTCAACTTCGTATAGACGGCCACGAAAACCCCTGTAGATCCGTCCCGGTGGGCGCCCCCTGGGGCGCCCATTTTCTGTGCGGCGGCGGGCCTTGACTATTTATAGGGGTCGGCCGCGTCGCGCAGGCCGTCGCCAAAAAAGTTGAAAGCCAGGACGACGATGATGACCGGAATTACCGGTGTCATAAGCCAGGGGTACAAGGCCACGGCGTTGATGTTCTGTGTCTCGTTGAGCAGCACACCCCATGACGTGACCGGCGGTCGCAGGCCGAGTCCCAGGAAAGAGAGCGCCGTTTCGCCGAGAATCATCGACGGAACCGCCAGGGTGGCCGAAGCGATGAGATGGCTGGTGAAGCTCGGCAGCAGATGACGTCCAATAATTCGGGCCGGCGAGGCGCCCATCAGCTGCGCGGCGGTGGTGAAGTCCTCTTCGCGAAGGGAGAGGATTTTCGAGCGCACGGCGCGCGCCAGACCAGGCCAGTCGAGCAGACCGAGGATGACCGAAATTCCGGCGAAAACCGCAACCGGGCTCCAGGTCGCCGGCAGCAGGGCCGACAGGGTCATGAACAGCGGTATCTCGGGAAAGGAGCGGATCACCTCGATGCTGCGTTGGGTGATGTTATCCACCATGCCGCCGAAATAGCCGGCGGCGCCGCCGATGATCACACCCAGGAGAAAGGAGATGGTGACGCCGATGAGACCGATGGTGAGCGATATGCGGGCGCCATAGATGATGCGGCTGAGAATGTCGCGACCCAGTCGGTCGGTCCCGAAAAGAAACACGGTCCCGCGTTTTTCCGCCGGGCAGACCAGGTGAAAGCGCGCCTCGAATAGGCCCCAAAACTCGTATGTGTCGCCCGAACAGAAGAACCGCAGGGGCTGCACCTTCTTTGGATTGGGTGTGTATTCGCGCTTCAGCGTCGTCATGTTCATCTTGGCATTGAAGCCATAGACGAAGGGGCCAATGAACTCGCCGTCGTGGAACAGGTGTACGGCCTGCGGCGGGGCGTAGATGAACTTGGTGTTTCGGGTGTGCAGGTTGTAGGGCGCCAGCACCTCGCTGACGAGGATCGAGAGGTAAGCCAGCAGCAAAAGCACCGCCGAAAACAACGCCAGGCGGTGAAGTTTGAATTTCCACCACATGATGCGCCACTGCGAGGCCTGATAGTAGCGTTCCTGCTCTGGCGTCAGTGCCTCTACACGGTAGGGGTCGAAGGCGTCTTGGTTGACGAAGTGCTCAAGGCGCCCATCGCCGTCCCGGGATCCGTTGCTCATTTGATGGCTCCCTCTCCCAGGCGAATGCGCGGGTCCAGCGCCGCCAGCGCGAGATCAGAAAGAAACACGCCAATGACAACAAGCAGCGCTTCGAACATGAGGAAGGATCCGGCCAGGAACATGTCCTGGCTTTTCAGCGCATCCAGAAGCATGGCGCCGGTTGTCGGCAAGTCGAGCACGACCGAGACCAGGACGGCACCGGATATCACCTGCGGCAAAAGCATGCCGATATCGGCGATGAAGGGGTTGAGCGACAGGCGCAGCGGATACTTGAACAACAGCTTGATCGGCGACAAGCCCTTGGCCCGCGCCGTGATGACGTATTGTTTCTGCAATTCGTCGAGCAGATTGGCGCGAAGCCGGCGGATCATGGAGGCCGTGCCGGACGTGCCGATGATGACGACCGGAATCCACAGATGCGCCAACACCGACTTGGCTTTCGCCCAGGACCACGGCGAATCGATGAACTCCGCGTCCATCAAGCCGCCAATCGAGGTGCCGAAATGCACATTGGCGAACCAAAGCAGCACCAGGCCGAGCAGGAAATTGGGCACGGCCAGCCCGAGAAAGCCGATGAAGGTCAAGGTATAGTCGCCGAGAGAGTATTGCCGTACCGCTGAATAGACGCCGATCGGAAAGGAAACAATGTAGGTGAAGACGATGGTTGTGAGGGCCACGATGAAGGTCAGCCACAAACGATCGCCGACAACCTCGTTGACCGGCAATTCGTGTTCGAAGGAATAACCCATGTCGCCCTGCAGCAGACCGGTCACCCAGACGAAGTACTGTTCGTAGAGAGGTTTATCGAGGCCGTACTGGGCGCGCAGGAAGGCGATCTTGTCGGGGTCGACCTTTTCGCCCTGGGCCTGCAGCTCGGCGATGTGGGTTTCCAGATAGTCGCCGGGCGGCAGCTGGATGATGATGAAAACGATGACGCTGATCGCCAGCAGCGTCGGCACCATGAAGAGGAGGCGATGCAGGGTGTAGCGCAACATGCCTCAGGCCCCCGCCGCGCCGCGCAGCGCCGTCTCGGCGTCGCCCTTGGCGCGCACGAAGTGACCGCCGCCGATGTCGACGAAGTCGAGCCTGCCCGAACCGTCGACGGTGAAAGGCGCGGGCCAGGCTGCCGGGTCCGAGGCCTTGCCTTGCATCAGGGCCGTCAGGTCGAGGCGAACTTGCGGATCGGGTTCCGGCACCGCAGCCAGGAGCGCGCGGGTATAGGGGTGCAGCGGGTTCTTGAACAGGACGGCTTTGGGCGCCAACTCGACCAGCCGGCCCTGGCACATGACCGCAATCCGATCGGCGATGTAGTCAACGACAGCCAGATTGTGGCTGATGAAGACATAGGTCAGCCCCAGGCGATCGCGCAGGTCCTTGAGCAGATTGAGCACCTGCGCCTGGATCGACACGTCAAGAGCCGAGACCGGTTCGTCGCAGATCAGCAGTTCCGGCCGCAATGCCAAGGCCCGGGCAATGCCGATGCGTTGGCGTTGACCACCCGAAAAGCTGTGCGGAAAGCGTTTAAGATGGCGCTGGTCGAGCCCGACAAGGCCCATCAGCTCTTCAACCGTTTCATCCTGTTCGCGGCGGCTGCCGAGACTGTGAATGACCAAAGGTTCGGCGATGATGTCCTGCACCCGCATGCGCGGGTTGAGCGAGGAAAAGGGATCCTGGAACATGAACTGAATGCGGCGGCGGAATGCGGCCAGGGATTCCCTGTCCAGGGATAACACGTCCAGCGGGCTGCCGTGGTCGTCAAAAGTGATGCTTCCGGCGTCGGGTTTCAGGGCGCGCATGATGATCTTGGACAGGGTCGTCTTGCCGCAACCGCTTTCGCCGACCAGTCCCAGGCACTCGCCGCGCCGGACCTCGAAACTCACGTCGTCGACCGCCAGCACGCTGGCGCCCGAACCGCCACCCATGAACCCGGACTTGCGGATCGAGAAGCTCTTGCTGACGTGCTCAACCTTGAGCAACGCTGCCGAATCGCTCGTTGACGCTGCCGCGTTCCCACGGCTTGCCGTCAGCCAGCGGCTGTCGGTGTTTTGCTTGATTTCGCGGATCGGCACCAGGCGTTCGCCGGGTTTCATATGAAAGCGCG
>JAJFGM010000507.1 GCA_021776145.1 Kiloniellaceae bacterium
CTGGCGGCGCTGGTCTTCGCCGGTCTCGACGGTATTCGCCAAGGCATGGAATCGCCATCGCCGAGTGAAGAGGACCTCTCACTATTGAGCGCCGAAGAGTTGCAGCGGCGCGGCTATGTGCACCTGCCGCAATCGCTGCCCGAGGCGCTGGATCGCTTGGCCGCAAGCGAGGCCGTGCGAAGTTGGTTCGGCGATCGCTTCGTCGAGGTCTACGTGAAGCACAAACGCGGTGAGATGCAGTTCCTCGAGGGCAAGACGCGCGAGGAGATATTCCAGGCCTACGAAAACGTCTATTGAGGCCGGGCGACAGTCGGTCTCGTTCCGGCGTCAGTACGAGGGAGGTGGGCATGGCGACTCTTTACGATCGCGACCGGGCGTCGCTTTCGACGCTGCAAAAGCTGCGCTTTTTTCCCCTCGCGGTGAGTGGCGGCGACGGTTCCTACCTGGTCGGTGAGGATGGCCGGCGGCTGCTCGATTTCTCCGCTTCCTGGGGGGCCGCCAGCCTTGGCCACGGCCATCCGGCGCTGCGCGCCGCTGTTGACCGGGCGCTCGCCAACCAGGCCGGCGCCAGCACGCTGTCGGCCGCCAACCAGCCGGCCGTGGAACTGGCAGAGCGGCTGCTCGAGGCGGTGAGTGGCGCCGGTGATCGCCGGGTATGGCTCGGCCATTCCGGCTCCGACGCCAACGAGACGGTGGCACGCGCCGTCGTCAAGGCGACCGGCCGCAAGCGCATCATCGCCTTTTCCGGCGCCTATCATGGCGGTACGGCGGGCTCCATGGCGATCTCGGCGCACAGCGTCCAGGGCGATGCCGAACGATCCGAGGGCCTGCATGTGATGCCTTATCCCGACCCCTACCGCCCCTTCGAGGGCGACGCGACGGGCGGGCGCATCCTCGAGGGCTTGCAGGCCGCCTTCGCCGGCCCGTGCCCGGCGGTCGAGGTTGCCGCGCTTTTCATCGAACCGATCCAGTCCGACGGCGGCCTGATCGTGCCGCCGCCGGGGTTCATGGCCCGCCTGGTCGAACTCTGCCGCCGTCACGGTATTCTAATCGTCAGCGACGAGGTCAAGGTCGGTCTCGGCCGGTCGGGCCGTTTCAGCTGTATCGAACACGAAGGCGTCGAACCCGACGTCGTGGTCATGGGCAAGGGCCTTGGCGGCGGGTTGCCGCTCTCGGCGGCCATCGGTCCGGCGGCGGTCATGAACTGTGCCAGCTCATTCTCGATGCAGACGCTACACGGCAATCCGGTCTGTGCCAGCGCCGGTCTGGCGGTGCTCGATGTGCTCCATTCCGAGGGCCTCGTCGACAATGCCACCCGTGTCGGCGCACGGTTGCTGGCCGGTTTGCGAGACCTGGCGCAGCGCCGCACGCTGATCGGCGACGTGCGTGGCCGCGGTCTGGCCATCGGTGTCGAACTGGTGAGCGACCGCCAGTCCCGTGAAGCGGCCGCGAATGCGGCCGCCAAGGTGGTCTACCGCGCCTTTGAATTGGGCTTGGTGCTCTATTACGTCGGCATGAACTCGAACGTCCTGGAATTGACGCCGCCCTTGACCTTGACCCCGGCGCAGGCCGATGCCGGTCTGGCACTGTTGGTCAGGGCGATTGGCGACGTTACCGAGGGGCGCGTCGACGAGGCCGTCCTGGCGGATTTCGCGGGCTGGTAACGGCCGCCCATCTGCTACATTTGGACTTCAGCCTCATTTAGACTTCGGATAAAGCGCCAGCAAGGCCGCGCCGTAGTGCTCCCGAACGACGTGGCGGCGTACTTTCAGGGTTGGCGTGGCCATGCCGTTGTCGACGGTGAAGGGTGCGTCCGCGAGGACGAACCGGCGTACTTTTTCCTGCGTCGAAAGACTTTCGTTGGCGCGGTCGACCGCCGCGCCGACGGCCTTTTGCAAGGCCGCCGCGTCGCTGCCGTGGTGGCGCAGCAGGTCGTCGTCGGGCACCAGGACCGCCACCATGTGCGGGCGCTTGTCGCCGTAGACCATGGCCTGGGCGATTTCCGACTGCAGGGTAAGGATGCTCTCGACCCGTGCCGGCGAGACGTTGTCGCCGCCGGACAAGACGATGATGTCCTTCTTGCGATCGGTGATCTTGAGGTAACCGTCGACGTCGAACTCGCCGATGTCGCCGGTGTGCAGCCAGCCGTCGCGCAGTGCTTCGGCGGTTGCTTCGGCGTTGCCCCAATAGCCCTTCATGACCAGTTCGCCGCGCACCAGGATTTCACCATCCTCGGCGATGCGCACTTCGACGCCTTCGAGCGGTGGGCCGACAGTTTCCATCTTGACCCGCTGCGGCGGGTTCGCCGAGATCACCGGCGCCGCCTCGGTCTGGCCGTAGCCCTGCAAGAGCCGCACGCCGAGCGCGGTGAAAAAGATTCCGATTTCGGGATTGAGCGCGGCGCCGCCCGAGACCATGCACTTGAGGCGGCCGCCAAATCGCTGCCGCACCTTGTTGCGGACCAGACTGTCGACCAGACGGTCTTGCAGCGCTTCAAAGGGCCCAAGGCTGGCGGGGGCGTGATAACGCTTCTGGCCAAGGTCGAGGGCTTTGTTGAAGAGCTTTTCGCTGAGGCCGCCCTTCTTCTTGACGCCGAGCCGAATGCGCTGGTGCATGGTTTCGTAGAGCCGCGGCACCGCGGTCATGATGGTCGGGCGGGCCTCGGCGAGATTGCCGGGCAGGTGTTCGACGCCCTCCGCGTAATAAATCTGGGCACCGATCGACATTGGAAAGAACTGTCCGGCGGTATGCTCGTAGGCATGCGACAGCGGCAGAAAACACAAAAAAATCTCGTCGCCGAGGCCGTAGCTTTCGAGCAAGTGGTGGGCGCCCATGCAGTTGCAGATTATGGCGCCGTGGCTCAGCATCACACCCTTGGGCACGCCGCCGGTGCCGGAGGTGTAAATGAAGCAAGCCGTGTCCTCGCGCGTGATGCGAGCGACTCCAGCGTCGATGTCGTCCGGGCTCGCCCGCCCGGCATCGAGCACCGCCTGCCAGGATTTGACCTCAACCCCGGGTGTATCGTCTTGGGACGCATCGTCTTGCGGCACATCTTTTTGGGGTGCGCCGTCTTCGCCGTTCTCGGCTGACTCGATGGCGATGACCCAGGCACAGTCCTCGACGTCGAGCGCCGCCGGCAGCAGTTTCTTCGCCAGGGCCGGAGTCGAGACGATGGCGCCGACCGCGCCGCTGTCAGCAAGAATGTGTCGATGGTCCGCGACGCTGTTGGTGGTATAGGCCGGCACCGTGATGGCGCCGGCTGCCATGATCGCCAAGTCGGCAATCAGCCACTCCGGCCGGTTTTCGGAAACCAGAACGACACGCTGGCCGGGCTCGACTCCGGCGGCGCGCAGGCCGCGGGCGAGATCCTTGACCGCGGATTCGGTCTGGCGCCAGGTGAGAGGCTGGTAGGCCGCGCCCGCCTGTTTGGCCCAGAGGAAGTTCCGGTCGCCGAGTTCCTTGGCTCTGGCAAAAAACAGCGCGCAAAGGTTTGGCCAGCTAGAATAATTCATAAGAGCGTCCCAAGGACTCGCAAATGCCTCGACGGCCGTTTTGCGACGAATCAGACAGAAATCGACAGGTCGCGTCAAAGCCACGATTTCGCGGCCAACGGCCACCGTGCCTGTGCCAAGCCGAAGCCGCAGCTTTTACTTGAACAATTCACTTTTGGCGGACTATATCGCAGAAGGTCAAGGAGTAGTTGAATGCCATTTGCCGCCGACCCTCACGCCACCCCAAAATTAGCCCCCTCCAATTCAGCCGCCGACACCGCGCTCGATGGCCTGCCGACCTGGGACCTGAGCGACCTCTATACGGCGCCCGACTGCACCGAGCTGAGTGGCGATCTGGATGCCTGTGCGCATGACGCCAAGGCCTTTCACGATCGCCATGAAGGCCGGCTGGCCGGGCTCGACGGCGCCGCCCTGGCCGCCGCCATTGCCGCGTACGAACGTCTGCAGGAGCTTCTCGGCCGGATCATGAGTTATGCCCAGCTGGTCTATCAGGGCGACCTTAGCGACGCCGAACACGGGCGCTTCTATCAGGACATGCAAGAGCGCACGACCGAAATCTCGGCCTTGCTGCTGTTCTTCACGCTGGAACTCAACCGGCTCGACGACGCAATGTTGGCGGACAAACTGAAGGCGGCCGAGTTGGCCCGCTACGCGCCCTGGCTGCGCGACATCCGCGCCTTCCGTCCGCACCAGCTCGCCGACGAATTGGAGCGCCTGCTGCATGAAAAGTACGTCGTTGGGCGGGCTGCCTGGACCCGGCTGTTCGACGAGACCATGGCCGGCCTGCGCTTTCCCCTTGGTGACCAGGAACTCACCTCGGCCGAAATCCTCAACCGCCTGACGGACCGTGACCCGGCGCTGCGCAAGGCCGCCGCCCAATCCCTTGGCACGGTCCTCGGCAAGAACCAGCGCACCTTTGCGCTGATCACCAACACCCTGGCCAAGGACAAGCAGATCGAGGACAGCTGGCGCGACTTCGAGCGTCCGGTGTCGCCGCGCAACCTTTCGAACTTTGTCGAGGACGAGGTCGTCGACGCCCTCGTACAGGCCGTGCGCGACCACTATCCGCAACTGTCGCATCGCTACTACGCCCTGAAAGCCAAGTGGTTCGGTGTCGAGATGCTGCCCTACTGGGACCGCAACGCGCCGCTGCCGGGCGGCGACGACCGGGTCATTCCCTGGGACGAGGCGCGCAACACCGTGCTCGAC
>JAJFGM010000508.1 GCA_021776145.1 Kiloniellaceae bacterium
GGCCGTTCGTCCGCATCCCCCATGATCGCTTGGCAGCACGCCAGGGCCGCAACCGCCGCCGTATCCGCACGCAGGATGCGCGGGCCAAGGCCCACCGGAACAGAAAAGGGGAGATTTTTCAGGGCGTCAAGCTCGCTTTGAGTGAACCCGCCCTCGGGACCGATCATCACCGCCCAGGGCCTTTCATAGAGCGGCCGCGATCCGGCTGGGGCCTCGCGTCGCACTTCTTGGAGAACTTCGGCCAGCGGTCGCGCCGGACCGGATTCGGCGCAGTAAAGCAGAGTGCGTTCGCCCGGCCAGGCCGCGAGCAGCGCCGCGAAATCGATCGTCGCGCGCACCTCGGGCATGCTCAGACGTTCGCACTGTTCCGCGGCCTCGCGGGCGTTGGCCGCAAGGCGCGCCTCATTGACGCGGCTGACGTCTGTGCGGCGGGTGATCACCGGCTGCAGAAGCGAGCAGCCCAACTCGGTGGCCTTTTCCGCCAGGAAATCTATCCGCGCCCGCTTGATCGGTGCAAACACCAGCCACAGGTCGGGTTCCGGACCTGGCGCCCGCAGCTGTTCGATCAGCCGAATCGAACACCAGCCCTTGCCAAGCCCTTCGATGCGGGCCAGCCATTCGCCGTCGCGGGCGTTGAAGACGCTCAATTCCGCCGCCGCCGACAGCCGCAGCACCGAACGCAGATAATGCGCCTGATCGTGCCCCAGACCGAGGCAGAGGCCGCCGGTCAGCACCTCTTCGACATATAGCCTTGTCTTCACTGCCTTGGCACACACGCTGCTCAATGCACCCCTCTGGAATTGCCCCGACTGCGGTAGGGTTCTCGACGCCTGCTGGAAAAGATTCTCGGCACGGCAATTTTATTTGCCCGGCGTCCAGATTAAGATCACGCCATGAGCGAAAGCAACCAAGGCGGTGACATGGGTCTCGGCAACGCCAGCCAGGGCGCCAGCGATATCGTAAACGAAAACTGGGTCCTGCGGTTCAGCCCGGTGGCTGTGCGACCCTATCTGAAGCTGGCGCGCATCGACCGTCCCATCGGCACTTGGCTGCTGCTCTTTCCGTGTTTTTGGTCGCTAGGTCTGGCACTGGCGCAGCGCCAGGAGCTGACCGTCGACAATGGCTTTGCCTGGCGCGCCGTGATCCTTTTCAGCCTTGGCGCCCTGGTCATGCGTGGCGCCGGCTGCACCTTCAACGATATCGTCGATCGTGACTTCGACGCCAGGGTCGCGCGCACCGCCGAGCGCCCGATTCCCTCAGGGCAGATCAGCGTCGCCGCCGCTATCGGGTTCTTACTGCTGCAGCTGCTGGTCGGGCTGTTGATCCTGGTTCAATTCAACAGCTTCGCCATCTGGCTCGGCATCGCCTCCCTCGCGCTGGTTTTCATCTATCCCTTCATGAAGCGCGTCACTTTCTGGCCGCAGACGTGGCTCGGCCTGGCCTTCAACTGGGGGGCCCTGCTGGCCTGGGGCGCCGTAAACGGGCGCCTCGACTGGCCGGCGATCCTGCTCTATATCGCCGGCATCGCCTGGACCCTGGGCTACGACACGATCTACGCGCATCAGGACAAAGAAGACGACGCACTGGTCGGGATCAAGTCGACCGCGTTGCGCCTCGGCGATGCCACCAAGCCCTGGCTGGTGTTCTTTTGCGGCACCGCCACAGCCTTCTTCCTTGCCGCCGGCTGCCTCGTTGGACTGACCTGGCCGTTCTGGGCCGCGATGCTGGCCATCGCCCTGCACTTTGCTTGGCAAATCACGACACTGCGGATCGACGATCCCAACGACTGCCTGGCAAAGTTCAATTCCAATCGCTTCATCGGCTGGATCTTCCTCGCCGGCATCCTCGGACAGGCCGCCCTCGATGCCGGCTGACAGCCCGGCGCGGGACGCGGCCGCCTGGCCGGATCAAACAGCCCGCCTGACGGCCTTTGTCCGGGCCAACACCCGTATCGAGGCGCCGCCCCTGGTGCCCGAGCTACGGCTGCACCTGGCCAGCGAATTCGTGCCGCTGTGGCAGTCCGGTGAAGCCGAACTCTCAGCCCAAGGCTTGCCGGCGCCTTTTTGGGCCTTTGCCTGGGCCGGCGGACAAGCCCTGGCGCGCTATCTGCTCGACCATCCGCAGGTCGTCGCCGGCAAAGGCGTCCTGGATTTCGCCGCCGGGAGCGGTCTGCTGGGGATCGCCGCGATGCAGGCCGGCGCGGCGGCCGTCGACTGCGCCGAGATCGACGCCTTCGCCTGCGCAGCCATTTCGCTCAACGCCGCCGAAAACGGCGTCGAGGTGACTATCCAGGGACGCGACATTGTCGGCGTCGACGGACCCGGCGAATCCACTGACGTGCCTGGCACGTGGGATGTCATCCTCGCCGGCGACGTCTGCTACGAGGAGCCGATGGCCGGACGCGTCGTCGACTGGTTGCGCCGCCTCGCCGCCGCTGGTGCCCTGGTGCTGATCGGTGACCCGGGCCGCACCTACCTTCCGCGCCACGGCCTGGAGCGTGTCATCGCCTACGGCGTCAAGACCTCGCGCGAGCTGGAAGACACCGATCTGCGAAACGCCGTCGTCTGGCGGCTGCTGCCGTGAAATCCCGGCGGTTTCGGTCCGGCCGATGGCAACGGGTCTCTAGTTTTCGGCGCCGCAAGTGACTTCGGCCGGGCCGAA
>JAJFGM010000509.1 GCA_021776145.1 Kiloniellaceae bacterium
TTCCGCCGCCGCTTGGCTCTTCGCCATAGTCGTCGTCCCAGTCGTTCCCAGATACGCCCATGGCCGGGGTGCTCCCATTTCCGGTCCGCTCCGCGCGGTTTCCCGCTCGGATTTCAAGGAAGGTACAAGTCTTGCGTATCAGTCGATAACGCTTCGCTAAGCTTTACAGTTAAGCGATGACTTCTTTCTCGCGGGATTCTTCTGAAATGCCGCGGTCTTTCGGACCCAAAACCCATTCAGGGCGGCGGCCGACGCCGATTTCACGTAGTGGCAGAACCCGAAGGACTGGGTTCCTCGCGACACTGGGAGCAAAGATGACCAGTCGCGGCACTCTTCCCGATCTTGAAGGCGTGCTCTACCAAGCAAGTAAGGCCATCGACGGCGCCGCCAAGGCGAACGACAGCATGGGTTTGGCGGTTGACGAGATTCTCATGGTCGGCGGCCTGCGGTCGCTGCGGGCCCGGACCGGTAAGTTCACCCCAATGGATCTCGATCACCCCCGCATCGCAGCCGACGGCGTCCTCGCATCGAACGCCGCTCTACCGCGCCGAATCCATGGTTTGAGGCAGATTTAGCGCGGAAACCGTCGAAATCGACCGCGCTCCCATCGTAACAAAAAGGGCCCGGGCTTATCGCTAAGCCAGTACGAATTTGTCACTTTTTTGCCCCGCATCTTTGACGCTCGAAGCTGCTATTGTGCGGCGCAAGTTAAGCGGCGATTGCGCGAGCCTTGCCGTTCGTCCAGCCGTCGGAATACAGTATAGGTAATTGTAATATAACGATAATAAGGACCTTATTTGGATAGTTTAGTCATTTAATACGACTTTAACGGTAGTTTTTCTGAATCCGGGATGCACACCGCGAGAAAATCCTGTATGATTCCTTCAGCAGGGTAAATAGGAGGTGGCATCTGGCGAGAAAGGAGCAATGAACCATGATTGGTGATCTTTTTCTCGGCTTCATCGTCCTGTGCATGGCATTTTTGGTTGCTTACCCTCTGTTCAATCTAGTGACTGCGACTTACCGGGAACGGCGGAGTCGACGATGAAGGACAGGTAGACGGGACAGAGCACAGCGACCAAAAATGCTCGAAAGTGGATAAGTAGGGACGGCAATTCGCGGTAACACTGTCACGAAAGACAGGCAACACCCGAAAACACGACACAACAGGGCCAGGGGTTCCAGCAAACTGGGGCTCCTGGCCTTTTTCTATTTGGGGCGCGCTTGGCGGCAGCGACCGGCAGTCGCCAGGTCCTTGGAAAAAACCAACGCCTTCAAATCAACCCGACGATTGCCCCTGTCATCGACGTCGCAAGCACGCCCGAGGCGATGCTGCGAAATCCCAGCTCGACAATCTCCCCACGGCGCTCCGGCGCCATGGCGCTCAATCCGCCAATCATGATGCCGAGCGAACCGAAGTTGGCAAATCCGCAAAGCGCGTAAAGCATGATTAAGCGGCTCCGCGGGCTGAGCGCCTCGGGCGGCAGAGCGGCAAGCTCCAAATAGGCAATAAGTTCGTTGAGGATGGTCTTGCTGCCCATTAGGGCACCCGCCGTAGGCGCCTCTTCCCAGGGAATTCCAAGGCACCACATCAAGGGCGCGAAGGCCAATCCGAGCAGGCGCTGCAAGGTGACCGGGCCGTCATCCCAATTCGGCAGCAGACCGAGGGCAGCGTTGGCCAGGGCTACCAGCGCCACCAATACGATCAACAGCGCGATGATATTCAACAACAGGCTCAAGCCATCCTGGGTGCCGCGCGTAATGGCGTCCATGGCGCCGGCATACTGGCTGTCCGAGGCCTGTGACTGCGAATCGCGCGCGCCAGTCGCGATCGTTTCCGGCACCATGATTCTTGCAAGCATCACCGCCGCCGGCACCGAAACCACCGAAGCCGTCAGGATGTGTCCAACCGCATCCGCCATGACGCCGGAAAGAATCGTCGCATAGAGCACCATCATGGTTCCGGCAATGGTCGCCATGCCGCAGCTCATGACGACAAACAGATCCGAGCGGGTGAGCTGGCCAATAATCGGGCGGATCAGCAGCGGCGCCTCGACCATTCCGACAAAGACATTGGCGGCCGAGGCGAGGCCGACACCGCCGCCAACACCGAAACTGCGGGCCAATAGCCAGGCAAACCCCTTGACGACCAGCGGCAGGATCCGCCAATGCCAAAGCAGTGCCGACAAAGCCGACATCACCAGGACCAATGGCAAGGCTTGAAAGGCGAGGATAAAGGCAGCGCCGGGATGCGGCAGATCGAATGGAGTCGCGGCGCCACCGAGATAGCCAAAGACAAAGGAAGTGCCGGCTTGGGTCGCCCCTTGTAGCGCGTCGACGACCCCATTGAGCGCCAGGAATACGCGTTGGGTTGCCGGCGTCTTGAGAAAGAGAAACGCCAAAGCGATCTGCATCGCCAGGCCGACAGCGACAATCCGCCAGTCGAAAGCGCGGCGATTCTCGCTCATCAGCCAGGCAAGTGCGATGAGAACGCCAAGCCCAAATGCCCCCTGGAGCAATTCAGCCACGCCCGCCTCCCTTGCACCGGCGCGCCAAGCTGCGCCGCCGTGGCGCCCAACGCGCGCTTTTCAAACCGCGCACGCAGTCGTTCCCGACGGACTCGGGCAACTCAATAGACCACCCGCTCCGGCGGAAAGCAGACGACAACGCTTGTCCCGACGCCGACCTCACTGCCGATATGCAGGGTGCCGCCGTGCAACTCGATCAAGGATTTCGTCAACGGCAAACCCAGGCCGGTGCCGTTGTAGCGGCGGCTCAAGGAACTGTCGACTTGGCTGAAGGGAAGCATTGCCTCCTTGATTTCTTCCGGCGTCATGCCGATGCCCCTGTCGATCACGTGAATCGACATCCGGCCGTTGTCCTCGACTTCAGCGCGAACATGCACGTCTTCATCCTTTGGCGTGAACTTGTGCGCATTTGAAAGCAGATTGACCAGGATCTGCTTGAGGGCACGTTCGTCGGCACGCAGTTTCGGCAGATTGCTCTGAATCGAGATACCAGGGAACTCCTCCCACTCCTGGACCCTTCCGGTTACGATGCTGAGCGAAGAACGGATCGCATTCTCGACGTCAACGTTCTCGACAAGGAGGTCCTGTTTACCAGCCTCGATCTTCGAGAGATCGAGTACATCGTTGATGATATTGAGCAAGTGCGTTCCGCTGGCCTTGATGTCGCGCGTATAGTCGCGATAGCGACTATCGCCGAGGTCGCCGAACATCTCTCCTTGCATGATTTCCGAAAAGCCGATGATGGCGTTCAGCGGCGTGCGCAATTCATGGCTCATATTGGCCAAAAATTCGGACTTGGTGCGGTTGGCCACTTCAGCGGCCTCCTTGGCGGCACGCAGTTCCGATACCGACAACTTGCTTTGCGTGACATCCGATAAAATGCCCCCCATGCGCAGCGCCCTCCCGGCGGAGTCCCGCTGCACCAAGCCGCGGCAATGCACCCAGCGCTCCTTGCCTTGCGCGCCGAAAACGCGGCCTTCGCAAAACAGCTCTTCGCTGTCTCCGCGCATATACTTCTCGATGGCGAGTTTCCAGGCATCCAGGTCGGCCGGGTGGATCAAGGCGGAAATCTCTTCCAGAGACCACGCCCCAGCTCGACACTCAATGCCGAGGATCTCCGCCAGGCGGCCGGAAAGATGAATTTCCCCTGACAGGACGTCCCAGTCCCACAAGCCTTCCGTGGTCGCCTTCATGGCCAAGGCAAAACGATCGGCGTCGTCATCGACGTCCGTCTCGAAACGTATTTGCCTGCGCGAGACCACGACGTACTCTCCAGGGTCGAATCGGCTCGACGGCGTCAAGTCTACATCAGCCGACGGAGCGCGCCATAGCCAAGAAATCCGACAGTGGCAGACTGTCTGGGATGCCCCAGTCCCATTCGTGCCGAATCGCCAGCCGCAGGCGCGCGCCTTCGCAAGTATTGATTGGCATTTCGGCAAATACGCGCCAAATGTGTGCGATTGGCGACACGCCAAAGCTGACACCAAAGCAAACAGCAGGCGAAAAAATCACAGGATTGCCACAGGCATTCTTTTCGCCATGGGATAGAGTCGTTCGCGCTGCGAAGTTCGGTTTGGGTTAAATTAGCCGGCAGGGCCGAAAGTCGCATGCCTCAGCGTGACGTGTGCTATGTCTTGAGTTTCGAGGGGCCTTGACCTTACGGCAAGGCTCATTTCCCATGGGCATGTGGCCTTGAAATTGAACGGGGAGCTTCGAATGGCAAGTGTCTTCACAAGGGCCCAGAGCCCATCATCGGCGCCGGAGTCCCGGCACCACGACAGGCCGTCGCTGTTGCCTGTCGGGCTGCTTGGCCGACGCCTGTTTCTTGGCATCGCACTTGCCTGCATGTTTGCCGGCCTCCTACCAGGCACCTCGAGCCGGGCGAGCGACTGCTCACCGAACGAGGCTGATTGTTTCCTCCAGACCATCGGCGCGAACGCGATCGAACTGCTCGGCGACCCGCAAATTGCCAAGGCAGACCGTGAGCAGCGCTTCCTGGCACTGCTGGAAAAGGACTTCAACGTCCCGCGAATTTCACGCTTCATCGTCGGACGCTACTGGCGTGGCGCCAGCGAAGCCGAACGCGGCGACTTCATGGACGTCTTCGGCAAGGTCATGGCGCGACGTTTTGCGCCGCTGTTCTCCGATATCGCAAGCGATCAGTTCACTGTCGGCGCGGCTCGACAGGACAGCAAAGACGCCAACACCTACTTTGTCGACACCATCATTACCGCCGGGGGAAAAGACCCGGTCAAGACGACCTGGCGGATCGAGTCACTCGAGGGCGGCTTCCGCATTCTTGATATCGTCGTCGAGGGCGTCAGCTATGCCATGACACTGCGTTCCGAATACGCCTCGGTCCTCAAGCGCGACAACGGTGACATCGGCAAACTGGTT
>JAJFGM010000510.1 GCA_021776145.1 Kiloniellaceae bacterium
GCCGTCTCCTCAGGCGAAACAGCGTTCCACCTGGAAGGCTGCCTGATCGCGCATCATGTGGTAGCAGGCCCGCGCCAGCTTGTGGGCGATGGCCTTGCGCGCCACGGCGCTATTGGTCTTGGCGCGCTTGCGTTCATAAAATCGCTTGGCGCGCGGGCTTCGGGGTCACGGGCTTCGGGGTCAGGTCTTGCGTTTTGCCCGACTGGACAGAGTGGCCAAATAGGGCCGCGACCGACAACCGTGCAACACGCACTAAAAAAGCCCGCTACCACGGCCTTGGCGCATCCATCGACGTCATGCGGAAAGAACTGGCGTCCCCTAGAGGAGTCACCAAACAGTCAGACAAGACACTGAACCACAACGGGTTTCCTAGTCCTTGATCGACTCCGGGGGGGCATCGCGGTGGACCTCTGTCAAGGGTGTGGTGCAACAAAAACCGTTAGTCAGACATAGCGCCGCGATCTACGCCGCCTCCCCTGTGAACCAAAGTTTCGCTGGTTTGCGCAATGATGAGGGGTAAATCGTTCCGTTGCTTTGGTCTATGATGCGACTCACCTCATTTCCCTGCGTTTTCACTAAGTTATATGATGATCGCTGGACCCCATGCGGACGAACGTCTGGATTCATATCGATTTCGTCAGCTTTACTCGAATCTCCGAACGTTTACAGACTGCGGCGTTGAAACCCCGTTTTGACCCCGAACTGACTCTCGGACGCTGTCGACTTGTCGCGTCGCAGTGTTTGACGTGGCGCAGTGACAAAGTGACACTGATGAGGCGATTTCAATGTACAAGAAGCAACATCACAATTGACACTTTCGGCAGGGGGCGGTCGTGCAAGGCAAGACGTTTGCATTTCTCTGGGTTTTCCTGACGGCGCTGATAGTTGGCGGCTGTGCATCGCCACCGGATCGTGTCCTTTCCACGGTCGACTCGGCATACGCCACACTTCCGAACGGTCATAGCCCGATCGACCCGAGTCAATTTTCCAAGATTTACGCTGCGATGGCAGCGAAACCTGGCGACAATCTTGTTCGCCTCATGGAAAGCAAACACGGGCGCGCATTGAATCTGCTTTCGCTGTCCGGCGGTGGACAGAACGGGGCCTTTGGTGCCGGTTTTCTCATCGGCTGGCGCGAGACTGGCAAGCGGCCCCAATTCGATGTCGTCGGCGGTGTGAGCACCGGCGCGTTGATGGCGACGCATGCGTTTCTCGGAACCCCGGACGACGACTTGAAGCTGGAGGAGTTGTACACAAAGGTCACCAAGAAGGATATTTATACCGAAAGAGGCATATTCGACATTATTTCGGGCAGCGATTCGCTCAGTATCACCGCTCCGCTGCGCGCTCAAATTGCGAAGTTTGTCACGCAGACGGAACTGGAGCGGGTAGCCGCCGCCTATGACCAAGGCAGGATCCTGGTGGTTGGCACCACCAACGTCGATTATGGCCAGACCTGGGTCTGGAACATGTCGCTGATCGCGAAGGCAGGGGATCTCGACCTCTACCGCAAAGTGCTGCTGGCCTCCGCATCGTTTCCAATCATCTTTCCGCCTGTCGAAATCGACGGCCATCTTTTCGTCGACGGTGCGGCTCGGTCGAATGTGGTGGTCGCGGGAATGGGCGGAATGGAAAAACCCCCTCCGCCACTTTACGGACCGGGAAATCTCTACCTGATCGACAATGGCAGGCTCAAGAACCCCCCTGCCGCTCTGCGGCGAGCCATCGGCGATATTGCAGCGACAACAGTCGGCGTGATGATGGACCAGTCCATGCAAACAGCAATGACACGGTCCTATGTCGGAGCGCGGATTCTCGGCTACAACTTTAATATGGTTGGGATTCCTGACGACGTGAAAATCGGCAAGGATCCGCTGGCATTCGATCCGGAACAGATGCGAGCGGCTTTCGATGCCGGGCGCGCCCTTGGCAAAAATCCGTCGCCTTGGATGAACGTCCCACCGTCCGGCGGCGATATCCCCCCGTGGGCATGGGAGGCAATCCGAAAAAACTTCTAACCGGAGGTGCGCGCGAGAGAGAGGCAAAAGGCTCGGAGGGCTAAAGGCGGAGGGCTAAAGGGGACGCTACCCTTTTAGAATTGCCGCCTCACGTCGGGGCGTCGCCGAGCGAGCGTGCGATCCTGTAGATGCCGGCCACGATTAGTGGAATAAAGGGTAGCGTCCCCTTTCCGGGAACAGGATCCGGCGTCGATCGCGCGCCCCACCTCCATGCACAAAACCCCCGCGCTCACGGGGTTTCACATGTCCATCGATGTCATGTGGAGAGAATTGGCGTCCCCTAGGGGACTCGAACCCCTGTTTCCGGCGTGAGAGGCCAGCGTCCTAGGCCACTAGACGAAGGGGACTTCGCGGCGCCTTGGAAGAGGCGCTTTCTAACCAAAGCCCGGGTTTTTGACAAGTCTTGTTTTGGCACCGCCGATGCGTTGTCGGGTCGTCCCCTCTTCACCGCCTCCAGGCGGGGGCGCTACTCCGCCGCCAAGCCGGCAACACGGCGCGCGGTGGCGATCAGCGCCTCGACGTCCTCTTCGCGGCTGTTGAAGGCGGTGACCATGCGCAGCTCGCCGAGCGTCGGGTTCCAGCGGTAGAAGCCGAAGCCGGCGGCCTCCAGGCCATCGGCCACGGCATCGGGCAGGCGGATGAAGATCTCGTTGGCCTCGACGGGATAGGAGAGGCTGGCGCCGGGCAGCGCGCACAGGCCGGCGGACAGGCGCGCCGCCAGGCGGTTGGCGTGGGCGGCGTTGCGCAGCCAGAGGTCGCCCTCGAGATAGGCGTCGAGCTGGGCCGAGAGAAAGCGCATCTTCGAAAAGAGGTGACCGCCGCGCTTGCGCAGGTAGGGCAGATCGCGGGCCAATTCGGGCTCGAAGACGACCACCGCCTCGGCGCCCAGGGCGCCGTTCTTGGTGGCGCCGAAGCTGAGCGCCTGCACGCCGGCCTTCCAGGTCGCCTCGGCCGGGCTGCAATCGAGCCCGACCAGGGCATTGGCGAAGCGGGCGCCGTCCATGTGCAGGCCGAGGCCGTGACGCTTCGCCAGTTCGGCAATGGCGGCGATTTCGTCCAGGCCATAGAGGGTGCCGGCCTCGCTGGCCTGGGTCAGGCTGATCGCCGCCGGCTGCACGCTGTGCACGTTGCCGACGCCGGCGATCGCCGCTTCCAGCCCGGCGACTTCGAGCTTGCCGCCGGCGCCGGCCAGCGGCACCAGCTTGGCGCCGCCGGTGAAAAACTCCGGCGCGCCGCATTCGTCGACATGGATGTGGGCGCCGGCGTGGCAATAGATGGCGCCGAAAGCCGGGCTCAGCAGCGAAAGCGACAGAACGTTGGCCGCCGTTCCGGTGGCGACCGGCAGGACGGTGCAGTCGCACTCGAAAATCTCGCGGAAGCGGCCCTCGAGGCGCTGGGTGATGGCGTCGTTGCCATAGGGCATCGCCGAGCCCTGATTGGCGCGCGTCAGGGCTTCGAGGATTTCCGGCGCCGCGCCGGCAACGTTATCGGAAGCAAAGGTAATCATGAATGCGGTTTCCGTTGTTCTTGGTCTTCGTTGGGGTCTTCGTTGGGGTCTTCGTTGGGGTCTTCGTTGGGGTCTTCGTTGGGGTCTTGGTTCGGGTTCTCGTTTGGCTATTCGCTGGTCGCCCTATGGCTCGGGCACGGCGCGGACGCGGCTCAGAATTTCACCGCTGTCACGGTCGAGCAGGACGACTTGCTGGCAGCCGCCTTCGGCCAGGCCGCCCAGGCGCAGGACCAGGTGCCGGCCGGCGATCCGCGCCTCGGCGATGCCGCAGCCCGGCGGCAGCGGCAGGGTGATTTCGCCAAAAGCCTTCAGGGGCGCGGCCGGCGCGGCCTGCTTCTTTGCGGCGCCGCCGGCCAGGCCATAGGCCAACAGGCCCAGAGCTCCGACGATCGCGATGGCCATGACGATGACCAGGGCCTTCAGCGCTTGCATGAAATGGGGACCTCTTTCACTACTAGGGGCAGAACTGGACGGACTAGGGCACGACCAGACTGGGGCACTCCCGGGGGTCTTACCCGAAAGTGGGCGTTTCCCGAAAGGCAAATCCGCGGCATGGACGCACAAGCGCAAGAACCGAGCGAGCGGCACGAGGTGACCATCGGCGATGCCGAGGCAGGCCAGCGCCTCGACCGCGTCCTCGCCGCCGCGCTTGCCGGGCTGTCGCGCAGCCGCCTGAAAGGCCTCATCGAAAGCGGCTGCGTGGCGACGGTTGGCGCAACTACCGGCGGCGCAACTACTGGCGGCGCAACTACTGGCGGCGCGACGATAGAGGAGCCGGCCTACAGGGTCAAACGCGGCCAAACTTTCGCCATAGTCGTCCCCCACATTATCGATGCCCAACCCCAGGCGCAGGCCATCGCGCTGGACATTCTCTACGAGGATCCGCATCTCATCGTCGTCAACAAACCCGCCGGCATGGTCGTCCACCCGGCACCCGGAAACCCCGACCGCACCTTGGTCAACGCCTTGATCGCCCACTGCGGCCCATCGCTGGCCGGCATCGGCGGCGTGCGCCGACCCGGCATCGTGCACCGCCTCGACAAGGGCACCAGCGGCGTCATGGTGGCGGCGAAAACCCAGGCCGCGCACCAGGGCCTGGTCGAGGACTTCACCGCCCGCCGCATCGAGCGCAGCTACGAAGCCCTGGTCTGGGGCATACCACGGCCGAGCAGCGGCGAGCTCACCGGCAACATCGGGCGCAGCCCGCGCAACCGCAAAAAAATGGCCGTCGTCACGCGCGGCGGTAAGGCCGCGACGACGCGCTACCGGGTCCTGCGGCGCTTTGCCGGCGAGGCTGTCAGCCTTCTCGAATGCCGGCTTTTGACCGGCCGAACGCACCAGATTCGCGTGCATCTCAGCGACAGGGGGCACGCCCTGCTCGGCGACCCCCTCTATGGTCGCGCCAGCGATGCCCGACTGAAAAGCCTCGATTCGGCGGCGCGCCAGCAAATCCAAGCCTTGGGGCGGCAGGCCCTGCACGCCAAATCCTTGGGCTT
>JAJFGM010000052.1 GCA_021776145.1 Kiloniellaceae bacterium
AACTTGAAGTGCAGTTCGCCCAGCAACATGGCCTCCCCACCGAAAGACTCGACCAGGGCGCCGAGGGCATAATCCTCTCCAATTCCGGTGATTTCGATCCTTGGAGGTTGCCGGCCGGTATCCGCCAGGGCCGAAAACTCAATCTGGCCACCGGCATAGGTGCTGCGCGCGCGTTGCAGTCGCAAGCGCCCCTCCGCAAGTTCTACAACGGTCGCAAACCGACCGAAATCATTGTCCCGGCCCCTGAGGTCATCGACCCGCACCGACAGTTCGAGATCCAGCGCTTTCAACCAGGCGAACGGCAGTGGCGTATCGCTGAAGAACGTCGGGGCGCGGCTTGAAGCCGCTGGCGCGGCGGCTGTTGTCGTGCCTTCCCTCGAAGTCGCCGGGGATGCCCGGTAAAAGTCCTCGAAACGAATTTCCGGTGACGTGAGCACACCGGCAAAACGTGGCCGGTCACCAGCGGTCGTGCCATCCAAGTTGATAGCCACCGTGCTTTCGCCGCTCCGCAGCTTGCCCCGCAAATGGCCACTGTGTTGGCGCACCAGAAGTTGACCGGAGAGCTCCGCCGCCCGCGCCGGCAGGCCTGCAACCACAGGCGGATGGTTGAAAGCGGCCAGATCGGCGACCCGCGCATCGATCGCGAGATCCACATCATTGCGCCCAAAGAGATCGTCGATCACACCACGCATGCGCAATTCGAAGAGGTCGCTGCCTTCGGCGGAAAGGTAAAGGTCTTCGATCCCCAGGCTGCCGTCCAGATCCGACAGCCGAAGTTCGCCGGCGAGGCGGCCCAGTTGTGGGAGCGGGACCGCGAGTAGGTCCGCCAAGATGCGGTCCAGGTCGGCGGAAAAATACGAACTGATCTCGATGCCGCGTTGTCCGGCGAGGTCGTCGATCCTCCCCTGCAGGATAAGCGGGCCACGTTTCGCGTGGCCAATCTCAACGGCAAAGGTCTCGATTCCAAGTTCACCGTCGCTGTCGCTCACATGTGCCGTGGCGCTTAGCGGCCCCATGTCGCCCAGGTCGCGGCCAAACAGCACACCCAGGCTCGACGTGCCCGGTGCCTCGACCGCGAGACGCAAGTCAACCTTCTCGATCAGCGGTTCACTCAAGACGTCACGCAGGCCGACTCGGCCTTCAGCGCGCAGGGCGAGCTCCTGTTCGGAGAGGCTGCTGACTTCAAGGTCTTGAAGGGTCAAGGCCTTCACCTGCCCGCGGATATCGGCCGTGCCGCGCAGGCGCCCGAGGTCGGCAAGCTCATAACCCAGTGCCTGTGTCAGCCATCGCGTTTCCGCACTGGCAAGCGACAGCGAAAGCGCGATGCCGTCGCTCTCCCGCGGTCGCTCGATATCGAACGCGGCAATTCGACCGGACAGGTCAATCGCGCGGCCCGCTGACGATTCGGCGGTCAGCCGCAAATTCTCCACGGCGATCCGCGGCGAATTGCCAACCAACCGCAGTCTTAAATCCGCCCGTTCGAATCCCGCTGGATCAATGTCAAAGGGCGATAGGATCTGCTGGAGGTCGCCGGTCTGCAGGCTGACACGCAGATCGAGGTCCGCGGTTGCGGCGGCGAAATCGAACATCCGCCCCGCCGCCGTGGCGCTCAGACGCTCGCCGATGCCGCTGGTCAAGCGCAGGTCCTCGAGCAGCAGTAACGGACCCTGGCGCCGCAGTCGGCCGGTGCCTGACAGGGTCCCAAGTTCGATCAGCGGCACCGTAAGTGGCATGGCGAGGACAACCTCGGCGACGGCGATGATGTCGGCAACGTCGAGGCCGTGTGTGACCAGGGTCAGGTCGAAACCGGTCAGGCGATCGTCGGCAAGCAGAATGTTCTCCGACAAGAGACCGCTGACCTCGAAGAGGGGCCGGGTCTCCGACTTGGCTTGGAGCGCCAGGTCGCGCACGGCGACGCTGCCGTTGCCGCCGATCAGCCGCGCCTGTGCCTCGAGGCCGCCAAGGTCGGGAAGATAGGGGCTTACGACGACCCAAGAGGGCGCGGATATCTGCGCCTCGACGTCAATCAACGCAACCTCCGAGGTTTCACCGGCAAGCTCGAGTTGCAAGGCACCCGCGCCCGAAAGCCGCGCCTGATCGCTCTCGAACAGGAAGAACAGATCCTTCGCGGTGACCTGCTGCAGATCTCCGGAAAGCTCGGTGGAGAGGGTCAGGCTGCGCGGCCCCCAGGCGTCCAGGGGTTCGGGCAACCAATCCGCCAGCGCCGCCGCTCGATCGACTTGCACATCGAGGTCCAACTTCATACCCGCCAGCCGCAGGAGGTCGGCAATCTCGCCGTCGATGCGGGCCTTGGCCGCGGCACCATCGAAATTCAAATCCAGCGACGACAAGGCCGGCGAAGCGACATCGCCGCGCAAGCGGCCACTCGCAACCAAAGGGCCTGTAAACGGCAGTGTGTGTTTGACGAGCGGTCTCAGCTTGGCAATATCCGGCACATCCAACCACACGGCCAAATCCAAGCCGCGGCCCAACAGGGGTTCCCTTACCTCGCCTTGAGCGACAATACTCAGACCAGGAAACTGGACGCTCAGTTCCATGTTGTAGGGGGCGCTATCCGCGAAGAGGTCGCGGAAAGGCCCAAAGACACCTTCGGCCTCGCCGGCAACCCCGTTCAGAACAGCGGACGCCCGCAACGACACGGCGCCACCGTCGCCGATGTCGCCCAACGTCACCTGCGACACGATCAACTCGTCGAGCCGTTCACCGTCGGCCAGAAGCACGCGCAGGTCCGTTGCCCGCAGGGTCTTGATGAGGGGAAAGACAGGCGCGCCGACGGCCGTTGCCTTGTGTGCCGCAAGGTCGACCTGAAACTCGGCGTTCCGCAGCTCGACGCGATGGAAGACCAGATCCCCCGAAAGCAGGTGCCAGAAATCGCCTTCAAGCTCGATATCGGCAATGCGCGCCGACCAATCGTCGCCGTCAGCGGCGAGATGCAAGCGCTCCAGCTTCAGCACTGGCCGCGCCGAGAGGGTGAGACTGGCCGGTCCGCGCAAGTCGACACGCTGCCCACTGAGGACAGCAAAGACCTTTACTGCCAGGCGCCCCCGGTCCTCCGCATCGACGGCTGCAACGAGCGTCGCGAGCAGCAAGACCGGCGTCAAAAGAGACGCAAGAAGAATTATCGGCCAGCGTCGGATCGCCCATGACTGGTCCGTCGTGGCCTGCCCTTTATCCTCGGGTTGCACCCTTGTCGCTCCTCGCACCGCGAAATTCCAAGGAAATACTCGGCGCGGCCTGGTTGTCCGCGACGCCCTGGATCCTCTCCTACCGAACCTGCCATGACCGGGGTGGTGCGACCACCCTCAATGCCGAATGGTCGGGAACGAATTACCCGGGTGCGTCGTGACAAATTGAACGACTGTTTCCCCCCGCGCCAGCCGAATGTATTCGTCGAAGGAATGGATGGGGCGCTTACATGTAAGGCAATTCTTAAATACTTGGCAATACTCAAACCGTCTCGGCATTGGGCGCCCCACAACCAAGTAATGCTTATAAAGATATCTCTTGGGAGTGCGGGATTTCGACCTAATATATTGAAATATATATATTATATAGACTCTTTATCTACCGGAATTGGCTCTTTCTTTTTACTTTGCTACACGATATGCTTGCACCAATCGGTGTGAATTCTTGGTTTTGTCCTGGAATCTCAGAGCGATGGTCGAACCCGTATTGGCCAAACAAAATCAGGGGAAGAAATTGAGAATCAATACGACCTTGTTCGGTGCCTTGCTGTTGATTGCGGGCTTTGCCGGCAACGCACAGGCCGCGTTGAGTGTTGGCGACAGCTATGTCGGTCCGGCCTCTTTGCAAGGCAGTCTCAATTCAAGTGGGGAAACGGTATTCAGCAACGCCTTTTCGTCCGGCTTTGGCGGCTTCCAAGACGCTTTTACCTTCGCGGTTACCACAGCGTCTCAAATCAGCGCGCTTGCCAGCGCGCCCGCTTTGCCGCCCGCATTTCAGATCAACTCCTTTGAGATTGCCGTGGTCGAAGGCGGTGTTGTCGGCACCACTTTTTCCGGCGGTCAGGTCAAGGCGGTCGGCAGTGTTTCCGGCAGCGGCGCCTTGGAACTGAGTTATTCCAACCTGGCGGCCAACACGCAATATGCTTTGGTGGTCTTGGGTGAAGTGGCGAGCGGTATCCCCGGATTCTACGGCGGTAGTGCCGAGGTCTCCGCGGTCCCCCTGCCATCCGCGGCTTTGCTGTTCCTTTCCTCGCTCCTTGCGTTGGCCGGTGTCGTGCGTCAGCGGCGAAAAAAGTCTGGCGCAATCAAAACGTCCGAACAGCCGGCCTAGGGCCTGTTGAGTTTCAGGTTACGGCCTCGGCGGGAGCGGATTTGCGCCAGGGCAAGGAGCGCGTGGCGCCGTGGGGTGGGTCCCCCACAAGCTACGCGCGACGCGGCCCTGGCGAAAATACGCCCCGCCCCGAAGGGGTTCGGCCCAATTGGCCCGCAGCCGCGTCGCTCGGCGTCGAATATGCTCAGCA
>JAJFGM010000511.1 GCA_021776145.1 Kiloniellaceae bacterium
CACCGGTACCAGCCGCTTGTACTCGTCGAGCGAGGTGATGTGGGCGGGCTTGAGGCCGATCCCGTCGAACGTGCGCCGGTAGAAGGCGCTGTACTCGTAGACGTAATCGGCGAGCTTCTGGAGCTTCTTCAGGTGCAGCGCGTCCAGATCGGCCCGCGGCATGGTCTCGGTCAGCGCGTTCCAGTATCTGGCGCGCGCCGCCGCGGGCGTGTGCTGAGTGATCGGTGCAACCACCTTGGTTCCTCCCTCGAGGGCGCGACTGTTCTTGTCAGTTTACCGCGAGGCACAACGGCTCGCCATTCGCGCGGGGTCCCGCCTGGCGGGGGGTGTATTGGCTAGTCGGGAACCCCGGCGCGAATGACGAACCTGTCAGAGATAGCGCCGGTTCGCCGTGTTATCGGGCAGGTCGAAGCCCAGCTCCTGGACCAGCGGCACGGTGTCGGCGATATATTGCGCGCGCAGCTCGGCGTTGCCCTTGCCCTTGATGCCCCAGCGCACATAGGTCTGCGAATTCTTCGAGTTCGAGCGCCCGAACATGTCCAGCGCCGCCGGCCACCACTTGTGCAGCAGGTCCTGGGCCTCGCGCTTGGTATCGGGATCCTTCACGATCTGCTTGAGGTAGCGCAGGCCGGCGTTGGCGTGGAAATACTCGTCCTTCTCAAGCTGGTCCGAGACCCGGGCCAGCGGCTCATAGCTGCTGCCCAGCCACTCGATGCCGACGTAGAGGCCGACCCGGTCGATCAGCATGTGAAACCAGGCGACGTCGGCCCAGCATTGCAGGGGGATATGGAAAGCGTATTGGCCGACGGGCTTGTCGTAGAACGGATCCTCGCCGAGGCTGCGGATGATGTTGGCGACGATCTGGCCGTGGTTGACCTCCTGCTTGACGATCTCCGCCTCGATCAGCATCTCGCGGCCCGACGGCGCATAGCGAAGGCCGGCGTCGGCGATGTTCGCCAGAATGACCTTGTAGTGCGGGTTGGCGTTGTTCTCGACATGGGCATGCTTCAGCAGCTTAATCATGAACTGCCGGAACTCCTCCGGCATGGCCGGGTCGTCCTTGGCATACATCTTGAGCCCCTCGGGGACCTCTATTTTGGTCGAGCCGCGGGCGTCGGCCTGGGTCATCACTTCCTCCGTTCGGTCGCGGGAGCCGGGGCTCCCAGCTTGTCGTCTTGTATGTTGATAAGGCCGCCGAGGGTTGCGGTGCGCAGCGCGCGGACCAGTTCCTCGCCGTCGAAATCGGCGCCGCGCCGGTACCATTCCAGAAAGGTGCCGTCGTGACCGGCCAGAACGATCGCTGCCTGCTCGCGGGTGCGCAGGTCGTCCCGGAAGATGCCTTCGCGCTTGCCCAGGTCGAGGATGTCCTCGATCGTCCGGTGCATGCGGTCGTAGATCGCCTTGGTGCGCGCCTCGACCGGGCCGCCGCGCCTGGCGAATTCGAGCGACATCAGGATCAAAAGCAGCACATGCTCCCACCGGTCGACGCCCAAGCGCGCCTGGCCGTGGACGAAGGCGACCACCTTGTCGGCGGCGCCGGGACCGGCGGCAGAGACGCGCGCGATCATATCGTCGACGACGACCTGCTCGACCCGGCCGAGCAGGGCCATCAGCAGCGCATCCTTGCCCTTGAAGTAGAAATAGACTGAGCCCTTGGTCAGCCCGGCATCGTCGGCGATCTGTTCGACGGTCGTGTGGCTGAAGCCCTGTGAAACCAAGCGCGTGAGCGCCGCGCCGAGCAGCCGCTCGATGCTGGCTTCGCGCTGTTCGCGCTTTGTGGATGGACGGGCGGGGAGGGCGATCATGGTCCCTTACTGGAAGTTACTGACTGGATAGTAAGTATCTTAGCGCCGGCGATCAAGTGTGTTTGCCGCGACGCACTAAATGTTTGGCTGCCAGATTGCAGGTACGCCGAAGCCTCCAGGCCCATTCGGCGGGACAACCTCGCGTTTCACGATTGCCAGCCGTGCATCCTGCTCGCTAGGCTTGGGGAAATGGGAGGAGACCGCCATGCGGGGTACAAGCTGGATTCGCCGCCAGGATTTGCAGGATCCCCTGCTTAACCGGATGCTGCTGGAGCGGGGGCTCGACGACGTGCCCTTCTTCGCCCGCCGACTCAAGGCGCGGGAGGAGCATATGCAGCGGTGGCGCGATCTGGCGCGTCTGCGCGACGGCCCGGTGGCGGAGAAGAAGGTCGAGGTCGGCGACCCGGCGGAGATGGCCGAGGCGATCAAGGCAAAGGCGCTGGCGCTCGGCGCCGATCAGGCCGGTATCGCAGTTCTGACGCCGGACCTGATCGAGATCGACATGGACCTCGATCACAGCTTCGCCATCGGCATCATCGTCAAGGAGACCTATGCCAAGGTGCTGGAGGGACCGGATGCCGTCGATGTCGAAGCATTTCGCGTCTATGCCCGGTGTGCGGAAATCGTGACCGAACTTGCGCGCCATATCCGCGAAGACCTCGGATATCCGGCCGTCGCACATCACAACGGCGGAACCGAGATTCAGGCGCTGCCGACCTTGTATCGTGCCGGCTTCGGCGAACTCGGCAAGCATGGCAGCCTGATCAACCCCCGTTTTGGG
>JAJFGM010000512.1 GCA_021776145.1 Kiloniellaceae bacterium
ATCCTGGTCGGCAGCGAGGATCCGGCCTGCGACACCCGCGAATGGGTCGACCCCGACAACTACAACACCAGCTTCACCGAGCAGTGGCAGGTCCAGGCCCTGCGCTATGCCCAGCGTGTCCCGTCCCTCGGCATCCCCAACCAGACCCGCGGCGTGGTCGACCTCTACGACGTCGCCGACGACTGGATCCCGATCTACGACAAATCGGATCTGCCGGGCTTCTACATGGGCGTCGGCACCAGCGGCAACCAGTTCAAGAATGCGCCCATCGCCGGCGAAATGATGGCCGAGCTGATCGAGGCCTGCGAAAACGGCCGCGACCACGACAAGGACCCCGTAGACTTTCGCCTGAAATATATAGACCGCAGCGTCAGCCTTGGGTTCTATTCACGACTGCGCGAAATCAATCCGGACAGCAGCTTTTCGGTTCTCGGTTAGGCGAGCGGCGGAGTTAAGGGAGGAACCAGCAAATGAAATCGCATGTGCGGGTGGCCGTCATCGGCGGTGGCGTCGTTGGATGCAGCGTCCTCTACCATCTCACCAAGTTGGGCTGGAAGGACGTCGTTCTCATCGAACGTTCCGAGTTGACCTCGGGCTCGACCTGGCATGCCGCCGGCGGCTTCCACACGCTCAACGCCGACCCCAATATCGCCGCTCTGCAGGGCTATACGATCAGGCTCTACAAAGAATTGGAAGAGATCAGCGGCCAGTCCTGCGGCCTGCACCACGTCGGCGGCCTGACCATCGCCACCTCGCCCGAGCGAATGGACTTTCTCAAGGCCGAGCGTGCCAAGCACCGCCACATGGACCTGCACACCGAGCTCGTCGGCCCCGACGAGATCAGGAAGCTGAGCCCCATTACCAACACCGAGGGGGTCCTTGGCGCCCTTTACGATCCGCTCGACGGCCACCTCGACCCCTCGGGCACGACCCACGCCTATGCCAAGGCGGCGCGCCAGCAGGGCGCCGAGATAGTTCTGCGCAACCGCGTGCTGGAGCTCAATCCGCGCGGCGACGGCACCTGGGACGTGGTCACCGAGCAGGGCACCCTCCACGCCGAGAACGTCGTCAACGCCGCCGGCCTCTGGGCCCGCGAGGTTGGCGAGATGGCCGGTATCACTCTGCCGCTGCACCCCATGGAACACCAGTACATCGTCACCGACGACATCCCCGAGATCTACGAAGCCGATCAAGAACATCCGCACGTCATGGATCCCGGCGGCGAGAGCTACCTGCGCCAGGAGGGCCGCGGCCTGGTGCTCGGCCTCTACGAGCAGGCCTGCGACCCCTGGGCCGTCGACGGCACCTCCTGGGACTTCGGCCACGAGCTGCTGCCCGACGACCTGGACCGCATCGCCGACGGCCTGGAGATGGCCTACCACCGCTATCCCGTGCTCGCGACGGCCGGTGTCAAGCGGGTCATCAACGGCCCCTTCACCTTCGCCCCCGACGGCAACCCGCTGGTCGGTCCGGTGCCGGGGCGGCCCGGTTACTGGAGTGCCTGCGCCGTCATGGCCGGCTTCAGCCAAGGCGGCGGCGTCGGCCTGACCCTGGCCGAATGGATGATCGAGGGCGAGCCCTCGCGCGATGTCTTCGCCATGGACGTGGCACGTTTCGGCGACTACACGACCAGACCCTTCACCCGCGTCAAGGTGAAGGAGAACTATCAGCGCCGCTTCGCCATCTCCTATCCCAACGAGGAACTGCCGGCCGGGCGGCCGCTGCAGACAACACCGGCCTATGGCCTGTGGAAGGCCGAGCGCGCCGTCTTCGGTTCGGGATTCGGCCTCGAACACGTCAACTACTTCGCGCCCGAAGGCGAGCCGCTGTTCGAGACCCCCTCCTTCCGCCGTTCCAACGCCTTCGAGACCGTCGGCGCCGAATGCCGGGCGGTGCGCGGCGCCGTCGGCATCAACGAAATCCACAATTTTGAGAAATTCGAGATTACCGGGCCCGAAGCGGAGAGCTGGCTCAATCATGTCATGGCCAACCGCATGCCGGCCGAGGGACGTCTCGCCCTGACCCCGATGCTGAACCGCAGCGGCAAGCTGATCGGTGATTTTACCGTCGCCAAGCTCGACCCGGAGCGCTTCCAGATCACCGGCTCCTATGCCGCACAGGCCTTTCATATGCGCTGGTTCGAAGAGCACCTGCCGAAAAGCGGGCCCCAGAGCGGCTCCAAGAGCGGCTCCAAGAGCGGCGTCAACATCGAGAACGTCTCGCTGTCGCGCATCGGTTTCCAGATCGCCGGCCCCAGGGCGCGCGACCTGCTGCAGCGTGTCACCCGCGCCGACGTCTCGAACCAGGCCTTCCCCTTCCTCGGCGTGCGCCAAATCGAGGTCGGCCTGCTGCCCGCCATCGTCCAGCGCGTCTCCTACACCGGCGACCTCGGCTACGAGATCTACGTCGCCTCGGCCCATCAGGCCGCGCTCTACGCCACCTTGACAGCGGCCGGCGGCGACCTCGGCCTCAGGCCCTTTGGCATGCGCGCCATGATGTCGCTGCGCCTGGAAAAATCCTTCGGCTCGTGGCTGCGCGAATACAAGCCCGACTACACCCCGGCAGAAACCGGCCTCGACCGCTTCGTCTCCTTCAAGAAGAACGCTTTCATCGGCCGCGACGCCGCCGTCGAACAGCGCGATACGCCACCGCCGCGCCGCCTCTGCACATTCGTCGTCGATGCCCTTGACGCCGACGTCTGGGCCGACGAACCGATCTGGAAGGACGGCGAAGTCGTCGGCTTCGTCACCTCGGGCGGCTACGCCCACTACAGCGAGAAGTCCGTCGCCCTCGGCTTCGTGCCGAGCGGGATGGCCGAAGACGGGAATACCTTCGAGATCGAGATCCTCGGCGAAATGCGCCCGGCCAGGCTGATCACCGAGCCGCTCTTCGACCCGCAAGCCGCGCGCATGCGCGGGTGAGCTGATCGTATGTCCGACGTCACACTCTACGGCGCCGGCTACAGCGTCTATGTCCGCATTGCGCGGCTGGCGCTGGAAGAAGCCGGCGTGCCCTACGATCTGGTCGAGGTCGACATCTTCGAGAAGGACAAGCTGCCAGCCGACTACGGCGACCGCCATCCCTTCGGCAAAATCCCGGCCTTCGAACAGGCCGGATTCCGCCTCTACGAAAGCGACGCCATCGCCTGGTACGTCGTCGAGGCCCTGGGTGGCGAAGCCCTCGTGCCCGAGGCCCCGAAGGCGCGGGCCCGCATGCGCCAGGTCATGCGCCTCTGCGACAACTACGCCTATCCAAGGCTGGTCTGGGGCCTCTATGTCGTCGAACGCGAGAGCGAGGAACCGATTGGAGAAGACGCCGTCGAAGCGGCGCGCCAGACCCTCGCCGTGCTCGCCGGGTTTCTCGTGGCGCCCTACTTCGGCGGCGACCGCCCCAGCCTCGCCGACCTCTGGGCGTTGCCGATGCTGACCTACCTGGGTTTGGCACCGAGCGGCCGAACGCTACTCGGCGCGCAGCCCGAACTGACGGCCTGGCTCGACCGCATGCGCCATAGATCTTCGGTGCAGGCGACCGTTTCGCCGAAAGAACAGATATAAGAACCGTTCGATCCTTATTCTTGTTGTTTAAAGGGACATGGTCGTAATCGCGGGTGGTCACGCACCGGGTTATGATAAGGGGTCTGAGAGGAATCAGCCAGACCAGACGCAAAAGGAGCGTGACCACCCGCGATTACGGCCATGTCCCTTTGTTTCAGAAGTTGCGAGGGGCGCAATGGTGTCCTGATCGGTTCGCCGACGCTCATGGTTCTGGGCGAAGCGCCCTTTCACGCACCTCCGCGTTTCCCGTTGTTCATGCTATTACACGATTGATTTTAATCTCGGAAGAGCGCTTGATCAGGCGCCTCACGAGATGAGTTTTCGCCATGCAGCACCGGCGCATTCCAGAATGGGTACGTCACGCTCCGACGCACCGGTTGTCGACCTTCGCGGTGTTGGCGGCCCTTGACGCAGCCGCGAGAGGCGTCCTGGTTTCGGTGTTCCCTCTTTTGGCTTACCGCATTTTCGGCGATCCACAGCTTGTCTCGCGAGCTTATCTGCTGGTCGGCGTCGCTTCGCTGATTATCGGCCTCCTGGTGCCATGGCTAACCCGGCACGTTCCGCGACGCTGGACTTTTTCGGCTGGGGCGCTGCTCTACGTCTTGAGTGCCTTCCTGGTGGCCGCAGGCGGCGCCTCGTTTACCATTCTTGCCTTGCTGCTGCACACTGTGGCGGCGGTGATCGTGTTTGTAAGCGTCAACGCCTACGTGCTCGATTTCGTGGCCCAGGTCGAATTGGGGCGATGCGAGACCCTGCGCATGTT
>JAJFGM010000513.1 GCA_021776145.1 Kiloniellaceae bacterium
ATACGGTCTGGGATGCCTATGCGGTGCAAAAGCTGCTCATTCCCTTTCTGTTGCTCGACTACACCTCGAGCTTGGTGCGGGCGGTCTTCCTGGCGCCCTACGCCCTGCGCCACAGGGCCCTGGTCAGGGGGCACTGGCAAAGGCACCGCGCGGCCGTTATCGGCATCGCGGTCTCCAATCCCCTGGCCTACATTCTGGTGCTGGCCGCCTTGACCTTCACGCCCGTCGTCTACATCGCGCCGGCGCGCGAGGTCAGCGTGCTGATCACCGTCCTTATGGGCACCCTGTTGCTCGGCGAGGGCATCCTCAAGGAAAGGCTCTTCTGGGCCGCTTTGATCTTCATCGGCATGACGCTTCTGGCGACCGGATAGCTCACGCTTTCGTCGTCATGGGTCCGTTTGGCCCAGGCTGTAGCTGAGGCTTTCCTGCAGAAGAAGCGCCAGGGTCGCCGGCTCGGCCAGTATCTCCTCCGGCAGGACGACATAGCCTTTCTTGACCGGCGCCTTGGGGAAGTAACGCAGGGGCTTGGCACCGGCCTTCATTGGCTCTTCGCGCCGTCGCGGCGGCAGCTTCAGCGCCAGGCCGACTGGGGTCAGGGTGGCGAAGATGCCGCCTTGGCCGTAGAGCGCCGCGCCGCTGAAGAAGTGTTTGCATTGAATGGTCTCGCCGACCAGCGCGCGCTCTGCGATGGTACTTAGTTGCTGCCGGTAGGGCTCGGCCATTGCGTGTTCGGTTCCCTCTTATACGAACAGCTTCATTCCAGAATTCGGAGTGGTTGGTCTTTCTCATCTTCCGGGATGCCGCGTTCAAAAGTGTTCATGACGACTTCTGTCAGGGCCGCCTTGAGGATGTGATAGGAACGCTGTTTCATTTCCGAACCGACCATGCGCTCCAGAGCGAACATCTTTTTTCGCAGCTCCTCGGGCGGCTGCTTGTCGTGCGCAAGGGATTGAAGCTCCTGATCCGTAGCCTTTTTTTGCCAGGATAAGGCGAGGTTCGTCTTCCATTCTGGACCGTGGCGATCTACAGCTTTTCCAATTTCTTCGCTCATAATCTTCAGGCCATTGTCTCCGGTCCTCTGAACGATCATTCGGATGGTCTGCGTCCGCATCGCAAATTGAGTGAGTAAGGATCGAAGTTGCCGATCGCCGAAACGTTCGACGAATTGCATTGCGGTGCTCGAAGGCTCAGTTACTTCGTCCGCCGCGAGCGGCGGCGCGCCAGCGACCAACAAAGCAAACGAGGCAATGATCAGAGTGTGGAGGTAGCGCGGGAACACAAACATACTAAAAATCCCGACGAAGACAGTGAAGGTTTGCGCAGCTCGGAACGGCACCGCCTTTTCGGACGATGCACGTCTCCGTGTTATAGGGTGAAACTGGTCTACAGGCAGTGAATGAACCCGATGCTTGTGTGTTGCTGTCAGTCGCGTCGCGCCAGGGCCAGGCCGATGCCGGCGCAGAACAGCAAGCTGCCGGTGACGCGGTCGCGAAAGCGCAGCCAACGGCCGCGCAGCCAATGCCGCGCCTGTCCGGCAAGGATGGCGTAGCCGCCGTCGATCAGCGTCGCGACTGCCAGGAAGGTCGCCGACAGCACCACCAACTGCGTGACCAGGGGTCCGACCGGGTCGACGAACTGCGGGAAGAAGGCGGCGTAGAAGAAGAGGGTCTTGGGGTTGGTGCCGTTGACGATGAAACCGCGCAGGAACAACGCCCCGGCCGAACCGGGTTTGGCCTCGGCAGCCTCCAGGCCGTGTGGCTTGCGGCGCCAGTGCTGCAGGCCGAGCCAGAAAAGGTAGGCGACGCCGGCCCAGCGCAACACCTCGAACCACTGTGACAGCACCAGCAGGAGCGAGGTCATGCCAAGCGAGGTGACGGCCAGCTGCACGAGGATCGCGCTGCTCGATCCGGCGACGGTGATCAGGGCGGGGCGGGCGCCGTGCGACAGGCTGGTGGCGAGAATGAGGCTCACCATCGGCCCGGGAATCAGGATCAGCAGGCTCGAAGCCGCGACGAAGGTCAGATAGAGCTCAAGGTTCATCGATTTCTTCCAGTTCCCACGCTTCCGCTTCACAGGCGCAAAATCGGCCACCGGAGAGGCAGCTTAGCACACGCCCCGCGCTGAACACGCAGCCATGGCGAGCCCGGCCCTGACTGTGCTACAGCAGATGGCCAAGACGAAAAATCACCGGGCGACTGGGTCGCGGACCGTGGCGGGAGAGCAGTGATCATGAGCGAAGCACAGAATGGCGGCACCTGGGGTGTCAACTCGGAATACGGTGTCTTGCGGGACGTTCTGCTGTGCCGCCCCGACAATTTTCGCTGGCTGCCGACCTCGTCGATTTCCAAGGCGACCCTGATGTCCGGCCTCCAGTTCAATCTGCAGACCGCCCAGGCGCAGCACCGCGAGATGGTCGATGCTTACGAGATGGCCGGTGTCACGGTGCATTACCTCGAACCCGACCCGGACCTGCCCTATCAGGTCTTCGCCAGGGATTCGAGTTTCATGAGCCCCTTCGGCGCCGTGGTCACACAGATGAACCAGTGGTGGCGGCGCGGCGAATATGCGCCGGTCATCCGTTTCTACCAGGACAAGGGTATCCCGATCTTCAACATGATCACCGCCGCTTCCTTCGAGGGTGGCGACTTCAACGTCATCGAACCGGGCTGCGTTTTGATTGGCCACTGTGGCGAGCGCACCCAGGAACCGGCGGCGAAACAGGCGCAACGCTGGTTCGAGGCCGAGGGTTGGGAGGTTCGCCTGGCGCCCATCGATTCCTTCTATGTCCATATCGACCTGATGGTCTGCATGCTGGCGCCGAAGCTGGCCGCCGTCTGTCTGGAAACCACTGCCCCCGACATTCTCGCCTGGCTCGAGGGCAAGGGCATCGAAGTCGTCCCGGTATCCTTCCAGGACACCATGAAACTGGGCTGCAACGTCATGGCCCTGGGCGACGACAGGATCCTTTCGACCGCCGAATCGACGGATCTGAACGCAAAGCTCAGGGCGCGCGGCTTCACAGTCTACGATCCCGATGTGACCTCATTTACGCTCGGCGGCGGCGGCATCCACTGCATGGCGCAGCCCTTGCGCCGCGATCCGGTCTGAGCCCTTGCGGCGGGCGGCGATAGGGAGTTCGGTCTGACATGGCAGCGCACCTGTCGGCGGACCTGGTGCTGCGCGGCGGCCGCATCGCAACGCTGGACGGCGCGGGCGACAAGGATGTCGGCGGCTCCCTGGTCGAGGCGCTGGCGGCCCAGGGCGGGCGTATCGTCGCGTTGGGCCGCGACAGCGATGTCGAGGGCCTGATCGGGCCAGGCACCGAAATCCTCGAACTCGACGGCCGCACCGTCGTTCCCGGCATCGTCGATTCCCACTGTCACCCCGACAGCTACGGCATCAAGCTGCTGAAACAGCAGCCGCTCAACCCGCCGCTGGTCACCTCGCGCGAAGACCTGCTGGCGCTGATCGACCGCAAGACCCGCGAATTGCCTGCCGATGCCTGGTTCACCGGCTACCGCTTCAACGACCAGCGCGCCGGCGGCTATCCGACGCGGACCGAGCTCAACGCCCATAGCAACGGCCGGCCGGTCTTCATCCTGCGCACCGACAATCATATCGGCATCGCCAACAGCCGCGCCTGCGAGCTCTGCGGCATCACCAGCGACAGCCCGGACCCACCCTTCGGGCGCTTCGACCGCGACCCAGAGAGCGGCGAATTGACCGGCCTGATGCGCGAAACGGCAGCGCAGATATTTCGCGACCGCATGGCCCGCGACGATACGGTCGAGGAGGTGGCGGCGGGTCTCGAGCGGGTTTTCGACGAGTGCCTCTCGTTCGGCATCACATCGCTCACCAACTCACTGGCCGGATCGAAGACCCTGCGCGCCCTGCAGACCCTGAAGGCCGAAGAACGGCTGCGCCTGCGCGTCGGTATCCTGGCCAACGGTTTCGAGACGGGACTGATCGAGTCCTTCATCAAGGCCGGCATCAGGTCGGGGTTCGGCGACGACTGGCTGCGCGTCATCGGCGTCGAGTGGTGCCCCGACTGCAGCACCAGCGGCCGCACCGCCGCCTATTACGACCCCTATGTCGGCGAGCCCGTGGTCGGCGAACCCCAGCCTAACACCGGCATGCTGCTCTACGAGGCCGAAGACCTGACGGCGCGCGTCGTCGCCGCCCACAAGGCCGGCCTGCAGGTCTGCGTCGAGGGGGTCGGCGACCGCGGCATCGACTTCGCGCTCGATGCCATCGAGGCGGCACTGCAAGCCGAACCGCGCCCGGACCACCGCATGCGTGTCGAACACTGCTGCTACGTCACGCCGGCGATCCAGGACCGCCTTGCGCGGCTGGAAGTCATCGATTCCTCGGCCAGCGGCTTCATGTACGACCTCGGCGAAGCCTATCGCCGCAACCGCGGCGCGGAAGCCATGCGCCATATGTGGCCGCACCGCAGCCTTATCGATCGCGGCATTCCGGCGCCGGGCCACTCCGACTCGCCGGTCTGCCAGGCCAATCCCTTCTTCGCCATCTGGTCCCTGGTGACGCGGCGCAGCGAGACCGGTGCCTGTCTCGACCCGGCCGAGGCCATCGGCGTCGCCGAGGCGCTGCGCGCCTACACGGTGCTCGGTGCCTATTCCGGCCGCGAGGAGACCATCAAGGGCAGCCTCAAGCCGGGCATGCTGGCGGATCTGGCGGTGCTCGACCGCGACATCTTCAGCGTTCCGGCGGACCACTTGCGCGAGACCCAGGTGACGGCGACCGTCGTCGACGGCCGCCTGGCTTTTCGCCGATGACCGTTTCCAGAGGCGGCAGCGTCGCTAATTCCGCTCCCCGGCGCGTCGCCCGAGGCGCTATAATAGGCGCGAGCGCCATGCGAAGGGCGCGACCTGCGAGGATCGCGGTATGACCCAACCACAGACTCTTTTGTCCCTCGACGCGCTTGTCGCGGAAGTGCCGGACGGCTGCCTGCTTGCCGTGCCCGCCGACTATAGCGGTGTGCCCATGGCCGCTACCCGGGCGCTGATTCGTCGCGGCGTGCGTGACCTGCGGCTCTATTGCGTGCCCTTCAGCAGCCTGCAGGCCGACCTCCTGATCGGCGCCGGTTGCCTGTACAGCCTCGAGGGCGCGGCCGTCACCCTGGGCGAATACGGACTGGCGCCGCGCTTCAGCGCCGCCGTCGAGAACGGCAGCCTGCGTCTGCGCGACAGCACCTGTCCGGCCGTGCACGCCAGCCTGCAGGCGGCGGAAAAGGGCGTGCCCTTTCTGCCGTTGCGCGGCCTCATCGGCAGCGACGTTCTGGCCCATCAGCCGGATTGGAAGGTCATCGACAACCCCTACGGCGAAAACGACCCGCTGGTGCTGCTGCCCGCCGTCTCGCCGGATGTCGCCTTGATCCATGCCGCCATGGCCGATGCGGAAGGCAATGTCTGGATCGGCCGGCGCCGCGAGCTGGCGACCCTGGCGCACGCGGCGAAGAAAACCCTGGTCACGGTCGAG
>JAJFGM010000514.1 GCA_021776145.1 Kiloniellaceae bacterium
CTGACATTCCGCGGCCACGACCTCGAAGGTGTTGTTGCGGCGGAAGCCGAAGTCTTCCTCGCGGCCGTCCGGCGAGAACCACTTCGGGCGCTCCCAGCCGAAGACCTCGGTGTGCACCGCGCCCTGGGCCTTGAGTTTTTCATAGAGCGGCGTGGTGCGCGCCGGCCGGCCGGCCAGGCGTTCCTCGCCACGCAAGTGGAGGACATACATGTGCTCGTAGTCTTCGTGCGACTTGGCCTTGGTGTAGGCGCCGGGGGCGTAGTCGCCGAAGCGCCGCGGATCGAGGCTGGCCATGTTGATCTCGGCGTCGCCGTGCACCATCCACTGGGCTAGGTATTTGCCGCTGCCGGCACCCTGGGCGATGCCGATGGCCGAGCCGTTGCACATCCAGTAGTTCTTCACCCCGGCGGCCGGGCCGAGCAGGGGGTTGTTGTCGGGCGTATGGGGGATGGCGCCGCAGACAACGCGCTTAAGGCCGGTCTCGGCCCAGATCGGCATGCGCTCCATGACCCGCTCGACATAGGGACCGATGCGGTCGAGGTCGCCCTCGAAAAGCTCGTTTTCCGAATCCCACTCCGGCCAGCCGTCGCGATGCGTCCAGCATTCCGCCGAATCCTGCGTCTCGTAAATGCCGATAAGCGCGGATTTCTGTTCTTGCCGGTAGTAGGCCGAGGGGTAGGGGTCGCGGATGACCGGCATCTCGACGTCGCTTTCGATGAACTCCTTGATCGGCTCGGTGACAATATAGGTGTGTTCCATATTGGTGATGGGTACGTCGCACCCGACCATTTTCGCCACTTGCCGGGCGTAACAGCCGGCGGCGTTGACGACGTGCTCGCAAAGGATGTTGCCCTGGTCGGTGAAAACCTCCCACTCGCCGCCCGGCCGTCGTTTGATGTCGAGGACGCGGGTGCGGCGGAAGATCTGGGCGCCCATGTCGCGCGCGCCCTTGGCCAGGGCGTTGCAGCAGCCGGCCGGGTCGACGTGGCCGTCGTCGAAGGTGCGGGCGCCGGCGATGACGCCCTCGACGGTGACATGCGGGAAAACCTTCTTGATCTCGTTCGGGCCGATGATCTCCATGTCGAAGCCGATCAGCTTCGAGACCCCCTCGACATACTTGAACCACTCGAGTTCCTGCGCCGTGCGGGCGAAACGAATGCCGCCGCAGCCGTGCCAACTGACGTATTGGCCGGTCAATTCCTCCAGCTTGGGATAGAGCGTATTCCCGTAGTGGTGGATCTTCGCCATGTTGTAGTCGGCGATGAAGCTGGGGCACTGCCCGGCGGCATGCCAGGTCGAACCCGAGGTCAGTTCGCCCTTTTCCAGAAGGACGATGTCGGTCCAGCCTTCCTCCGCCAGGTGATAGAGCAGGCCCGTACCCATCATGCCGCCGCCGACAATCACCACGCGCGCCTGTGAAATCATGACTATCTCTCCAGAGTTCCGACCTTGTGTTCCCGACCTCACGCCGGTTCGGGCGTATGCCGCCCGCGCCGATAACCGGCGGGCGGGGTCGCGATGACGTTCGAGCCGCTATCATAGTCGAAGCCCTGGTCCCGATTTGCACAAAAGTGACACTGGATTTGCCAATTTAAGACACTTGAAGGCATGCCGGGACCACACTGCCCGGTGGCGCGGCCTACCGCCTCTGGCGCCACGTCATCTTGTCTCGTCCGGCGGCTTTTTTTGCGTCGCCGTGACGCGCCGATGTTAAGGACCTTTTAACCATACCTAAAGCCGGCCGGCGTGGGCGCCGGCCAGCGCTCTGGAAGCCAAGCGATGCGCGAAAATGGCGGAAGTCCGGGAGTTTTCGCATAGAATCGTGGTCCAGAAGGTGGATAAAACTCATACATAATTGTATTGAATCTGAATTCGATCCGCTTGCCTTTGTTTCAAGAATCTCACACATTCGCTCTTGAGACATACAGGTGCGACCGCCCTGCCGGCCATCCGGGCCGCGGCGAATCCGATTGAGGAGATGACAGGATGTCAGACGACCTTTCGCGCAACTTCGACGCTCACAACAGCGGCGAGACCGAGCCTTCGGGCCCCGCCATGACGACCTCGGCGCAGGCCGTCGCCGCGCTGACCGGTCAGACCGTTGGCGTTGGACGTCCGCCGGCGGGCGAGACCGTCGTCGTGCAGACGGCACCGGGCGATGTGTTCGCAATCGAATTCAATCCGGCCGAGGCGCAGGTCGCCATCAAGGATGGCAGCCTCATCCTCGGTTTCGAGAACGGTGGATCGCTGATCTTCGAGAACCTGCTGGAAGCGGCCGCATCCTCGAACGAACCGATTTTCCAAGTCGGCGAGGTCGGCATCGGCTCGACGCTGCTGCTCGGTCAAGCCCTGGCCCTGGCCGGCGGCACGACGTTGGAAACCGCGGCCGGGATCCAGACGGTCTCACAGAGCGGCGGCGGCACGGTTTATTCCGACGATCTCGGCCAGTCGATCACTCTTTTGACCGCGCAGGGCACCATTCCGCCCACCGACCTGGAGTTTGGCCTTATCGACCTTGGCCAGGTCACCAACATCGACCCCGTGCAGGGCACGGTCGCCGTCAATTTTGAAAGCCTTGTCGAGAGTGAAGGACCGGTCAACGGTACTTTCGGCGGCGGCTTCGAGGACTGGCAGCCGAACCAGAACGTCGGCGATAGCACCTCTTCGCCGATGCGCCTGGTGGTGACGCTCGACCAGCCGGCCGGCGATGACGAGGTCAGTACCTCGCTGCTCATCTCCGGCCTGCCGGCCGGCGTCAAGCTCTTCATCGGCGGTACCGACGCCGGCGATGAGGTGCCGGTGCCGCCGGGCGGCGTGACCGTGCTCGCCGGCGACCTGGATCAGATCTACATCCTGCCCCCGGCCGACAGCGATGCGGATATTCCGCTGACCGTTACGGCAACGGTGCTCGACCCCAGCGATGGCATCGAGGTGACGCTGGCGCCGGTGCAGACCGTCGCGGTGGTCGATGCCGCCGCCGACCTTCCCGAATTGAGCATCGATTGCAGTTTCGGCAAGCTGACCGGGCTTGAAGGCTTTGCCTTCTCGATCGGAGGCAAGGAAAAAGGCAGCGAGGGCAGCAGCACGGCCAGCCATCTCTACAAGATCGACCTGGCGACCGGCGAAGCGACGGATATCGGTATAGTCAGCTCCAAGAACATCGATGTCGAGGGCCTGGCGCTCAGCAGCCGCGATGGCATGCTCTACGGTGCCAGCACGCAGAACCCGGCCGGTCTGGTCAAGATCGATCCCGAGACCGCGGACGCCACCTTCTTCCCGGTCGATCAGAGTGTCTGGCGCAAGGTCGAGGGCATGGCTTTCGACGGCAGCAGCACGCACCTCTTCGCGGTGACCGACACCTCGCCGGACAAGCTCTATTCGGTCAGCCTCGAGCCCGGCAGCGAAGGCGAGACGACGCTGATCGGCACGCTCGACATCGACGCTGGCCTGAAGATCGAGACAATCGCGATCCATCCCGTGACCGGCAAGGCCTATGTCACCGCCGGCAAGGACGACACGGTCTCGAAGATCTTCGAAATCGACCTTAGCGACGGTTCGATCATTGCCTCGCATTGGCTGCAGGACGGCGGCCTCGATGTTCCCAACATCGAGGGCCTGTCGTTCGATAGCAACGGCACTCTCTGGGGTTTCCAGAGCCAAGGCGGCGGTATCTTCACCATCGACCCGGCGACGGGCGAATCCACCTTCGTCGCCGACTCCCTGGGCGTGAACGACCTGACCAACGATCTGGAGTCGCTGGCGATCGGCGCCACCAATGGCGAGTGCATTTGCGGTATCGAGGAAAGCCACGTTTACCTCGCCGTCGCCGCCAGCTTCTCCGACACCGATGGCTCGGAAGCCCATTCAGTGCTCATCACCGGCGTGCCGCGCGATTGGAACCTGTTGACCGAGGGTCTTGGCGACGACAGCATCGCGTTGGTCGACAGCAACCCGGGCTCGGACTTCGTCTCCTATTTGGTGACGGTGAACGGCGGCAGCTTCGATGCCACGCTGGAATTCGATCCGCAGAACTGGACCTCGACGCACTTAGACAACGGCGACACGCACGACGACGGCCCGGCCGAGATCGTCGTGACGGCGATATCGCAAGAGCTCAACGAGCTCCTCGCCGGCGGCGGCGACCTGGAGCTGACCCTGGTCAACAACACGGCCAGCGTCAGTCAGACCAAGACGGTCGACATCAAGAACGCTGCCGTGCAGGACGCCGAAGTGCAGCAGGAAGAGCCGGTTGACTATCAGCCGACCGCCAACGCCGTCGCGGCCGGCGCCGTTCTGGAAGCCAACCTGGTCGACCCCGAAATCGACCCCGAAATCGACGTCGAGCAAAGCCATGGCAACCTTGACTTCGATTTCGGCGGCGATGGAGCGGGTTCGATCTCGAACATCGTCTTTACCTCCGCTGTCGATCCGGAGAATGGCAGCGAAGTGCCTCTGACGGTCGACGGCGAGTCCGTTACCTTTGGTAGCGCCGAGCTATCGGGCGGTTTCCTTATGCTGACCGGCAAGGCCCTGGTCGGAGGTGTCGAGAGCGACATCCTGACGATCAAGATCGATCCGGCCAGCGGCGAGTATTGGGTGATCCTGCATCATGCCATCGATCATCCGGATGCCGGCGAGGCCGGGGCCGACGACCCGCTGTCCCTGTTCTTCGACTACACCGTCTCGGATGCCGATGGCGATACCGCGACCGCGAAGTTCGAGGTCAACGTGCAAGACAGCAACGTGGAAGCGCGTTGGACCGGCGCCAAGACCATCGATGAAGCCGATCTGGGCGATCCCGAGAAGCGCACGGTGACGGGCACGCTCAAGTACAACTTCGGAGCTGACCTGGCCGGCCTGGTCATCGGCCTGGAGCTGAACGAGGTCAAGGATTCCGAGAGCGGCGAGGCCTTCGACCTCAGTGTCGACGGCAAGCCCGTCAGCTTCGCTCCGGCAATCGCCGCCGACGGTACCTTGACCCTGGTCGGGACGGCCGATGTCGGTGGAGTCGAGACGGACATCATCACGGTTGCGGTCGATCAGGCGAGCGGCGCCTACAGCATCACGCTGCATCACACGATCGATCATCCGAATATTGGCGCGACCGGTGCCGACGATTCGCTGCGGCTCCGCTTCAGGTACACAGTGCAGGATGCTGACGGCGACACCGAAAGCGCCACCTTGCGTCTTCACATCCTCGACGACGAGACGCTCGAGGTCGCGGCACTGGCTTTCGCACCCGAGGCCGTGGTTGGGGGTGATGGCGACGACGAGTTGAGCGGCGGCGACGGCAGCCAGATCCTGACCGGCGGACTCGGGGCGGACACCTTCGTCTTCGAGCTTGGTGAAAGCGGTGTCGATACGATCACCGACTATTCACTGAACGAGGGTGACTCGATCGACATTTCGGACCTGGTGCAGGGCACTTCTGTCGACCAGGCGACGATCGACAGTTTTGTCCGTGTCGACTCGGGTACTGGCGAAATTCAGGTCAGCACCACCGGCAACGCGGCTGACTTCTCGACCATCGCCATCATCGGACCGGGCGGCGACGATGTTCGCATCATCTTCGGCGACGATCCCCTCGATCAGGCGACGATTTCTCCGGTCTAAAGCACTCCCCCCGCTTTGACTGGACTGGGCCCCGGTTCACGCCGGGGCCCTTTTAATTTGACTGGATTGGGCCCCGGTTCACGCCGGGGCCCTTTTAATGTGTGCCTGGCGTGACGTTGCCAGGGGTGTTCGCGATGCAAGCGGCGGCGTATCCTTGGCCCTGTTGATGGTATCCAGGTCAAATGTATGAGCGCCCTGTACTTCCCACGATCCGCGGACTGTCGGACATCGCGACGGCACCGGGGCTTGTTATGCCTTCTCGGCGGGATTGCCTTGGCGGCACTCGTCTCTCTCGGCATGGCGCGGACGGCCCATGCGGCGGCAAATCCGCCTATGCCAGCGAGCGGTCGGCTCGACTTCGAGGTCGTCCGCCTGGGCGAGGTCATCGGCCACCACCGCTATGAATTTCACCGCAACGGCCGCGAACTCGAGGTCTTGATCGACGTCGAGGTTGCCGTTCGGCTGCTTTATGTCACGGTCTATCGTTTTCGCCACCGGGCGCGGGAAGTCTGGCGCGGCGGTCGCCTCGTGGCGTTGACTTCGACGACCCACGACGACGGCAGCGACTTCGAGCTTGAGGTCCGCGAACAGGGGTCAGGAATGACCGTGCGCAGCAACGGTCGCGATGCGTCGGCGCCGCTCGATCTCGTGCCGACGTCGCTGTGGAATCGCGCCGCGGTCGCGCGCATGCGCCTGCTCAACTCAATTCATGGTGCCGTCATGCCGATGAGTGTCGAAACGCTTGGCGTGGCCGAGGTCGAGGCGTCGGGGCGGTCCTTGCGGGCCGAGGGGTTCCTGCTTGACGCCCGCCCGGATTTCCGGCGCGAGGTCTGGTATGGCGGCAACGGCGAGTTGCTGCGGGTGCGCCTGGAAGGCAAGGACGGAACGCCGGTCACCTACCGGCGGCGCGACTAAACATGATCCGCACTAGAACGCTGCCGTTTGCCTTCAGATAGATCGGCGTTCCGCCAAGGCCCGGCCCTCGATACGGATGCGGTGCCACAACAGCGCGGCGTTGAGCAGCGAAAAGATTACGGCCAGCTGCCAGGCGCCAAAGGCGAGGGGTAAAACCGCTAATTCCAGACAGACGATGGCGTAGTTGGGGTGCTTGAGGAATCGGTAGGGGCCGCGCCGCACCAGGGCCGCATCGGGCAGGGTGATGATGCGTGTCGTCCAATAGGGGCCGAGGCTGACCAGCACCCAGATGCGGCCGGCCTGCAGCAGCAGGAACAGCACCAGCAGCGATGTCGACGGCGGCGTTGTCGGCGGCACGAAGACCAGCAGCGACAGCAGCCAGGCACCGTGCAGCGCAACCATGAAGGGGTAGTGTCCGGCACCGACTTCCCGGCCACCGTCGGCCAGCAGGCGCCGTGTGTTGCGCCGCGCGTAGAGCAGCTCGGCCAGGCGCTGCAGTGCGACAAGAGCAATGACGAGCCAGAGCGGAGACATCGGCGCGTCCGATCAGGCGGCGGCGCCGGCCGGCCCCCGCCGGCCGTTTCCGCCGGCGTCCAGGATGAGAAA
>JAJFGM010000515.1 GCA_021776145.1 Kiloniellaceae bacterium
CGCCGGGTGCAGGTCGGGATGAAAGGCCGGCTCGACCGGCACCTGTGGATCGCAGGCGCGCACGCGGCATTGCGGGATGGCGGCGAGCAGAGCCAGGGCCGGCGAGTTCTTGGTCGAGGCGGTGTTTTCCTTGTAGGCGAGACCCAGCATGGCAAGCTTGGCGGCCGGAGTGTGAACGAAAAGCTCCTTGTGCAGGGTTCGCAGCACCCAGTCCCGCCGGTAGCGGCTGTTGGCGATTTCGGCGCGCACCAGGCCGGCGTCGCTGCCGTGCACTTCGGCCAGGCGGCAGACCGTGGCGAGATCGCGTTCGAGGTTGCCGCCGGCAATGCCGAGCCCGGGGCTGAGGTAGGCCTTGGGGCCGATGCGCGCGTCGAGCCTCAGGGCCGGCACGATCTCATGCCAGGCGGCGCCGATCTTCTCGCAGAGCTCGGCCAGCGTGTTGGCCGTCGAGATCGAGGCGGCGAGGCAGAGGTTAATCGACAGTTTGGCCAGTTCGGCGGATTCGTAGCGCATCGGCAGCAGCGGACAATTGAATGCGGCGAGGTAGTCGGCAAGAGCCGGCGGCAGCCCGGCGGCCGGGTCGGCGCAGCCGATGATGAAACGCTCCGGATTGAGGGCGCGTTCGACGGCGCGCCCGAAAATCAACGTTTCGACCTGATAGAAGAGGCGCGCGGGCGGCAACTCCAGGCCGCGCGTGAAACCCGGCGGGACCTGGCAGAGGACGACCAGGCAGGCGTCGGGCTTCAACGCCGGCACGACCGCATCGATCAGGCCACGGATCGGCGCCAGGTCGCTTGCGCCGGCGTCGTCGGTCGGGACGTCGGCGGCGATGTAGACCAGATCACAGGCGCCGAGATCCGCGGCCTCCGCGGTGAAGACCAGGCGTTCGCCCTGCGTGGCCAGCAACTCCGGCAGGTCGGGCTCGACGACCGGCAATTCACCCCGGCGCAGACCGGCGATCAGCGCCACGTCGGCATCGAAGGCACGGATGACGAAACCGCGCGCCGCCGCCGCCACAGCGTGGTTGAGGCCGAGGTGGGTCATGCCGGCGAAACCGATGACCGGCGCCGTCACGGCTGGGGGTTTCCGGGGTTCATCGCCAGGGCCGCGCGGCCGAGGCCGTCGAGCCGCTGGTTCAGCCAGAGATCGCTGTCCAGGTTGTGGCCGCCGTTGTTGCAGAGTGCCTTGAAGTGGGTGTACTCCAGCTCCCAGGTCGGGTCGGCCTGCACCAGGGTGATGCGCTCCTCGTCCGGCCGTCCGCTGGGCAGCCTGCGGCGGCGGTGGGTGAAGCTGCTCGGGCCCCACTTGCAAAGCGATTCGATATGGGCACTGCCCTTTTCTGCGAAGAGATCGCAGACGAAATGATTGCGCCAGCTGAGCAGGGTCATCTCCAGCTCCAGGCGCGGCAGATCGTCCGTCGGATCGCAGGCGACGACGATGTGGTCGAAGGCCCGGTTCTCGTGGCGGTCGCAGGAGGTGACGCGAAAGTCGCCAAGCTCCGGGCCAAACCAGAAGCGCAGGGTGTCGAGCAGGTGCGAACCCAAGTCGGGTAGCACACCGGCGCCGCTGTCGCGCCACGGCGAGCCGCGCACGTCGCGGGCCGTGCCGTTGCCGTAAAACAGGCGACCGGTGAAGATGCGTCCAAGCCGCCCCGAGGCGATGAGGTCGCGCATGCGCACGAAGTGCGGCTCGAAACGGTGATTATAGGCTGTGTAGCAGGCCAGGCCCCGGCTTTCGGCAATCTCGGCGAGCGCCGAGATCTCGCCGTTGTCGGCGGCGAACAGCGGCTTTTCGACCAGGGCATGTTTGCCGCTGCGCAGCAGATAGTCGAGCAGGCCGATCTTCGGTTCGTCGGGCACGCACAGCAGGGCGGCGTCGTAATCGGTCAGCGGCACATCCCGCAGGCTCTTGTGGTCGGCCTGCGGGTGCACCGGGTCCACCGTCGCCACGACTTCGGCGCCGGCGACGGCGCGCCGCTTCCGTCCCTGAATTCCCAGCCCGACGATGATCACCCGCATGCGCAAGGCCCCGATCCCGTTACGCGTAGTTAACCTGCTGCTCGACCTGGGCGATTTTATCCAACAGGTCCTGCTGGCCAACTGGAATGTTGCCGTCGCGCTCGCATTCGATGGCGGCGGCGAAGGAGCCGAGGATCGTCGCGATCAACTCGTTCGCCGTCGCCTGCATGGCCAAGGTCGCATAGGCGAGCAGGGCGTCGCCGGCTCCGACCGGGTCGACGACGTGTTCGGCGAAGGAGTCGACGGTGAAAAAACTGCGCTGGTCGAAGTCGCTGTCTTCAGAGCGTTCGGGCACGCCGCGCATGGTCATGACGCCGCGGTCGCCGAGTTTCAGCAACAGGGTCTTGCATTCGGCCTGGCGATAGAGCTCCAGGCCGAGCGGCCGCACCACCGAATCCTGATCGCCGAGCGCGAAGCGCGCCTCGCGTTCGTTCGGGGTGATGAGGTCGAAGCCCTTGAACTGCAGGATATTGCCCCAGCGGCTGGCGACCTGGCTGTCGGCGACACGATAGGCGCCGGCGGGGATTGCCTCGATCAGCGTCGGAATGGTGGTGCGGTTGAAGATCCCGTGGCGGAAATCGGAAAAGACCACGACATCGCTTTCGGTCTCCTGCACGGCGGCGCAGAGCTGGCCGAGGATGGCCTCGGAAATCGAGCGATTGTCCAGGGTATCGATCTTCAGCAGGCGGTAGCCGCCAGGCGCGATGATGGCATTCTTGTTGGTCGTCGGCCGTGTCGGATCGATGATCGCGCGGCAAGTCACGCCATGCGCCTCGAGGTCCTCGAGCACCGCGTCCTTGAAAGCGTCGTCGCCGAGCACGGTCGAAAAGATGACTTCGGCGCCGCCGGCCTTGACGTGTTTGGCGACCACGGCGGCGCCGCCGGTGAAGTCCTGCTTTTCCTCGAAGCGGACCGAAACGGTCGGCGTTTTGGTCATGCCGCCGATGACATCGCAGTAGGTGTGGCTGTCGACGATGGTATCGCCGAGGATGTGAACGCACGTACCTGCCAGTTGGTCGACGGCGCGGCGCAGATCGTCGAACTCCAGGCCGTCGGAGTGCATCAGCGCGACCAGCTTGTCGACGGCGATGTTGGGCGCCGCCAATTCGATCAGGTGCGACGAGGAATAGACGATATCGCCCGGCGTGAAGATCACCTCGCCGCCGAACTCGGCCAGCACGTCGATCTCTTCCTGGGTCTTGGGATTGACGCTGCCGGCGGTGTACTCATAACCCTTGGCGAAATAGTCGGGCTGGATGATGCGCAGGTTCTTCAACGGCTTGGACTCACCGTCGATGACCACATAGTCGACCATCTCCAGCGCCGCTAGGTTTATGGCGCGTAGATCCTCGGGCACCCAGGGACGCACGTTGCCCTTGGTGATGTGCTGGTCGGCGGTGAGGCTGGCGACCAGGATGTCGCCCTTCGACTTGGCGTAGAGCAGATGCCGCAGATGGCCGGGGTGCACGATGTCGAAGACGCCGTGGCACATGATCACCTTGTTGTCGCGCGGTGCCGGCCCGATGATCTCGCGCAGCTCCTCGGCGGTCTTGATCTTGCGCCGGTACTGAAAAATCGAGTCGGGCATGGTGGGCTGCTCAGCTCTCCGGCGACAGCGAATCGAACCAGGTCTTGGTGGCGACGGCGATGGAGTCGGGATCCCACAAGGGCGCGTTGCGCCAGTAGTCGATGTTTTCCATCACCTTCGCGACGCCCTCCTCGAAGGCGATGCTCGGGCGCCAGCCGAGATCGGCCGTGATGCTCGAGATATCGGCCCAGGTGCAGTCCGGCTCGCCCGGACGCTTGGGGATAAAGACGTGCGCGCCGCCGAGCAGTTCGACCAGGCGGTTGACCGATTGCGGCGCGCCGGCGCCGACATTCCAGACACGGCCCGACAGCTCGGTTTCGCCGGCCGCAAGAAAGGCCGCGGCGACATCGGTGACATAGAGAAAATCGCGGGTCTGGCTGCCGTCGCCGATGACGGTGAAAGGGGTGCCGGCCAGCTTCTGGCGCAGGAAGACGCCAAAGACGGCGCCATAGGCGCCCGAGGTGCGCGAGCGCGTGCCATAGGCGTTGAAGATGCGGATCGAATTGGCCGGCAGTTTGTAGACTTGGTTCCAATGGAAGACCGCCTGCTCGCCGAGGTTCTTGCTCAGCGCGTAGGGGTATTGCGGCTGGATGACGTGGTCTTCGCGTGTCGGCACCTCGGCCATGCCGTAGCAGGACGACGAGGCGGCGTAGACGAACTTGTCGGCGCCGCCGGCGCGCGCCGCTTCCAGGATGCGCACGGTGCCCTGGACGTTGACGTCCATGTATTCGGCCGGCTGCTCGATCGAGGGCACGACATCGCCGATGCCGGCGAAGTGGAAGACCTTGCAGACACCCTTGAACAGCGGGTCGTCGGCCTTGACGGCGCGGATGTCGGCCTCGGCGACGACGACATCGGGGTTGTTGCCGTGGTGCTCCAGATTGGCCAGGCGGCCGCCGGAAAGATTGTCGATGACATGCACCCGGTAGCCGCCGGCGACCAGCAGGTCGACCATGTGGCTGCCGATGAAACCGGCACCGCCGGTCACCACGGCAATCTTTTTTGCTGATTTTCCTTTGGCGGCGCTCACGAGACCTTCAGCCTTTGCATGGTCTTGACGTTGACATAGGTCTCGTCGCTCAACGAGTCCGGTAGCTTGCCCGCCTTGAGGGCGCGGCAAACGTCGCGTACGGCGTCCTCCAGGGTGTGGCTTGGCTTGAAGCCGGTCTTGGCGGCGATCTTGTCGGAGTTGATGTGATAGGAGCGAATGTCGTTGGTCGGCGTTGTTTCGATCGTGATCGGCGCGCGCTCCGGCATTTCCTGCTCGACGACGCTTTTGACGATCTCGGCGATCTCCATCACCGTGTTGTTCTGATAGCCGGCGTTGAAGGTCTCGCCGGCGATCTGTTCGGCGGGCAGGCCGAGCAGCCGTTCGTAGAGATCGCAGAGGTCCTGGATATGGATGTTGGGGCGTTTCTGGGCGCCGCCGAAGACCGTGATCTTGCCGTTGTTGACGGCGTGATTGGTCAGGATGTTGACCGTCAGGTCGAGGCGCATGCGCGGGCTGTAGCCGCAGACCGTCGCCGGGCGGATGGTGACGCAGACAAAGTCGTCGCTTTGATGCTTGAACAGAAGCGGTTCGCATTGGCCCTTGAAATCGTTGTACAAGGTCAAGGGAACCAGCGGGTGGTTTTCGGTCACTTCCGGTTCGTCGGAGACGCCGTAGACCGACGAGGTCGAGGCATAGATGAAGCGCTGGACGCCCTTGTCCTTGGCCGCCTTCACCATGGGCTCGAAGCAGTCGAAGTTGATGCTGCGGCTCAAGCCCTCGTCGAGCTCGAACGAGGGGTCGTTGGAGATGCAGGCCAGGTGGATGACCGCGTCGACTCCCCAGCAGGCCTCGGCGAAGCGCTCGCTCTCGCGGATATCCTCTTCGATCACCTTGAGCCGCGGATGCGGCTCCAGATGATTGCCGAAGTAGCACATGTCATAGACCGCGACGTTGTAGCCGCGGGCCAGCAGTTGCGGCGTGAGAATTGTCCCGACATAGCCGGCCCCGCCGGTTATGAGAATGTTGCGCACTTGTAACTGTCCTTCGAGTGTAGAAATTGGCGTGTGTGGAATTGCTCATGATAGCCGATGCCCCGCGTCGGCCAATGGCGAGGATCGCGCTTTCAGTCGATGGTATAACCGGCGACCGCCGCGTCGTTGTAGAACATCGCCACCGTTTCCAGGGAAAATTCGTTGAGGTCTTTCCCGAAGAGGCGCAGCTTCGCCATGGCGTCGCTGGTCAAGGTGATGATGTGGCAGCCGACGCCATCGGCCTGGCGCACATTGAGCACTTCGCGCGGGCTGGCCCATAGCAGCTTGGCGGCCGGCCGCTCGCCGACGACCGACACGGCTTCGGCGAGCATCGGTAGCGGGTCGATGCCGGTATCGGCGATGCGTCCGGCGAAGACCGAGACGATGGCGAAGACGTCGCGCGCCAGGCAGTCGGTGACCGCGTGGACCTGGTCGAGGGTGAAGAGCGCGGTGACGTTGACCTGAATCCCGTCTGCCGACAGCCGCTTGATGACCGGGCCGCAGAACTCGCCGCGGGTATTGGTGACCGGGATCTTGACGTTGACGTTGTCGCCCCAGCTGGCGATCTGCCGCGCTTGGCGTTCCATCTCGTCGGGCTCGTCGGCGAAGACCTCGAAGGAAACTGGCCGATCCTGGACAATTTCCAATGCCGACAGGGCAAAGGCCTTGTAGTCCGGTACGCCCGCCTTGCGCATCAAGGTCGGGTTGGTGGTAAAGCCCCTAATCCAGTCGTGCGCCGCGAGCTCTCTGATGGCGCCGAGATCGGCGCCGTCCGCGAAGATCTCAACCTTGAGATCCGCTAAGGCCTTTTTCATCTACTCTCGAACTCCCGCGCTAGCGTGTTTTTGTTTTTAGGTTTTCCGCGGGATCCTTGGAGCGCCGCGTATCGGGGCCTTCATGTCTTTCAGGATGGCCGCCGCGGCTTCCGCCAGATTGCCGCAGCTTATGTCCGGTGTGTCTCGCAGGTCTTCCGCGTAGTGCCGATCGATGAAGATCGTGGTGCAGCCGGCGGCGACGCCCGCGCCGACATCGCGCCACCTGTCTCCGACCATGTAACTGGCCCTAAGGTTTACATTCAATTTTGATGCTGCGTCCAGCAAAAGCCCCGGTTTTGGCTTGTAGCAGGTGCAATCGGGCCCATCCTCCTCGTAACAGGCGCAAATGCCATCCAATGGCAGGCTCTGCCGCAATATGTCGTGCATGCTCTCAACTGTCGAGAGAGTCTGAACGCCGCGCGCCACATCCGGCTGGTTTGTCGCGACGATCAGCAAAAACCCGGCGGACTTGAGCGCCGCCAGGGCTGGGCCCACTTCCGGTAGAATTTCGAATGATTTCAGGTCTGTCGGCGGATAGGGTTTGCCGTCACGCACCACGGCGCGGTTGAGGACACCGTCGCGGTCGAGGAAGACGGCCCGCCGCAAGAGATCAGGAACCCCGGTCCGTGGTCGTATTTTTATTGCTATGGGGCTCGCCGCTCTTGGCATCGCCTAGCGTGCCTTCCCACTTGGTCGAGCTGCTCTGCAACAGCGGGTGCGACACCAGACAGTGCCAGACCACCGCCTGGAAGGCTTCCGAATGCGGTGTAACGCGGGCGGCTTCCGGGGCCGGTATGACGACAACCTCGTCGCCGACTTGGTTCGTATAGCCCTCGGCGCGGCCGATGACGCCGAAGATCTTCAGTCCGCGGCGCTTGGCTTCGTCGAGGGCGCGCACCAGGTTGACCGAAATGTTGCGCTCGGCGTTGCCACCGCCGACGGAGAATACCAGTACGGCGTCGTCGCTGTCGGCCTTGCTGGTCTTCAGCCAGGCCTCGAAGACCGTTTCCCAGCCCTCGTCGTTGGTCCGCGCCGTCAACTCCGAGACGTTGTCGACGGGGGTATAGGCCTCGATGCCGCAGAGCTTGCGGAAGTCGTTGACCGCGTGGCTGCAATTGCCGGCACTGCCGCCGACGCCAAGCAGGAACAGCCGGCCGCCGCGCTGGCGCAGTTCCGCCAAGGCCTGGGCCAGGCGGTCGATCTGCGCGTGGTCGATGGCACCGGCAATGTCGGCGGCTTCGCGAAAGAACTGGGCGGCGTAGGACATGAGGTTTCCAGGCATGACGGGCGAGGTCATTCTTCAACCTCTAAAATGGTCCAATAGTAGTCGCCAGTGTAGCCGGCTTCGGCGAAGAGCTCCAACCAGCCGGCCGGCGAATCATAGGTCTTGGCGGTCAGCATCCAGTCGAGGAAGACCTCCAGCTCGCGCTCGGAGCGGTAGGCGTCGACCTGCACGAAACCGCGGCCCGGCGCCACCCGCTCGATTTCCTCCAGAGCAGTCAGGCAGCCGGCCCGGTCCAGGTTGTGGATCGAGTTGATGGCCAGCGCCGCGGCGAAGGAGCCGTCGGCGAAGGGCAGGGCATCGCAACTGGCGCGCAGCAGCCGGCCCTGGGCATCGGGATGGCAGGTCTCGATGGCGTAGGCGGAAACGTCGAGACCCCAGACCTCCAGGCCGGGCAGCACCTCGACCAGGTCGCGCAGCAGGAAACCCTTGGCGCAGCCGATGTCGAGCACTCGGTCGCCGGGCTTCAGGTCGAAGTGCGCGACGATGCGCTCGGCGACGGGGATCCAGCGGCCGTCGTAGCGATATCCGCCGTAGCCCATCTCGCGCGGGCCGTCGAAGTATTCGAAGCCGAATTGCAACGCCAGGCGGCGGTTCTCTTCCTTGTTGGGGACCCGCGCGCCGACATCGCGCACGATCTTGGGAACCGAGCGCAAGAGGTTGATTTCCCGTGGCTGCTTGCGCCGGTCGGTCTCGGCCTCAGGCATGGAGCGTGAATTCCGTCGACTCCTGCTGGATCAGGGGCAGGTATTTGCGGCCCCATTCGACCATGTCGCGCATGCCGGCGCGCAGGTCGATCTTCGGCCGCCAACCCAGCTCTTCCTTTATGCGCGTGCTGTCGAGCCAGTACTGCGCGTCCTCGCCGACGCGGCCGGGAGTTTCGACGCAGAGTTCGTCGAGCGGCATGCCGAGTTCCTCGGCCACCAGGGTGACGAGATCGCGGATGCTGGCCGGCTCGTCCGGCCCGGCGTTGTAGAGCCGTCCCAGCGGCGCCTTTTCGGCGATCAGGTGGATGGCGCTGGCGACGTCGCGGGCGTGCATGAAGGACTTGCGGGCCTGGCCGCCGCCCTGCAGCGGCAATTTCTGTCCGGTCAGGCCGCAGAGCACGGCGCGCGGCAAGACCCGGTACATCAACTGTCCCGGCGCATAGGCGTTGGAGGGGCGGATGATGTTCATCGGGAACTGGCGCACGCCCCACAGTGTCTCCAGGTGCATGTCGCCGGCCAGCTTCGAGACGGCGTAGGGGCTGGTCGGCTTGACCGGTGCGTCCTCGTCGGCCGGACGGTCGACCGAGCCGTAGAGCTCGGAGGTGCCGACCTGGATGAAACGCTCCAGATAGTCGCGCGACATCAACTCTTCGCACATCTTGGCCAAGGCGACGACGTTGGTCTCGTAGTAGCGATAGGCCTTGTCCCACGAGGTGGCATAGGCCAGCGCCGCGAAGTTGACGATGACGTCCGGCTTTTCGGCGTCGAACAGCTCGATCAGGCGGTCCTGCTCGAAGGTGACGTGGATCTGGTGATAGGCATAGCGCGGATCGCCCTTGCCGACGTCGAGCGAGAAGGCGGACGAGCGGGGCAGGTTGCGGCCGACGCAGATGACCTTCTTCGGATTGGCGGTCTCCAGCAGGTACTTGGCCAGATGAATGGCGAAGACGCCGCCGCCGCCGAGCAGTATGTAGGTCCGCACGTTGCCCCTCTCAGATTTCACGCCAACGGGTAGGAGTCATCCCCTGTTCCCGCCCGCGAGTAAAGCCGGATCTGAGCTATGAGCCTGAAAGCCTTAAGAACCTGTTCACTTCGTGGGAAAAGACGAGTTCGGTGGCGGCTGCTGTCCGTCATAGCGGCAGGCACCCCAGATTAATCACCTGGCAACCAAGGGTGTGGTGAACGTTCTTGATGTCGCCGGGCTTATTAATGATCTCAATAATATCGCGCCAGGTGTGCAGGTTGAGGACGCGATAGGTCTTAGAAAGCTGATGCAGGTCGGACAAAATCTGTTCCGCATCCAAATCGTTTTGGATCTCGGGAAATTCAACAACCAAATGGGGCCGACAGGACTCGATAACCGTCCTTGCTCCTCTTAAGACATTGAAATCCCGGCCTTCGGCGTCGATCTTGATGAAGGACGGGCGCAGATCACGTTCAGTGCAAAAAGCGTCCACGGTCGTGACCTCCACCTCCACAGTAGTAAAGTCGTCGGGTCGCCGGTCGACCGTTCGGCGCTCGAAGGTCGATGAGGATCCGTCGGGTGTATAGGTGTCGACGAAAAACGTTTTTCGGCCGGCCTTGTCGGACACAGCGAGCTCGTGGCAATTGACCGTGGGATAGGCCAAGAGGTTTTCTCTGAGGCGTTTCATATTTGTCGGAGAGGGCTCGAAACAGTGAACTGCGTCGAACAAGCTCGCCAAATAGCTTGAGAAAACGCCGACATTCGCGTCGACATCAAGGGCGCAGTTGCCGGCATTGACGTGAAGATCGATGAACTCCTTCACCTGTCGGTCGGCGAAATAGCCGGACAGCTGGTATATCGGTGCCGAATCGCGCCATTCGACGTCCAGCTCATTAAGGAGCTCTATCTGGCTTGCCTTATGCGCCGAGGGCGCCACCACAACGACCAGATTTGATCGGTACCGTTCAACGGCTTCTTGAAGCGACATCACGGGCAGCCCGAAGCACATCCGATGATCCAGGAACTCGGGCCTGGTTACGAAAAGAACATCCTTATCCGTCATTCCTGCCGCGAACAGCTTGAAGACATCCTGCGCGGCCTGTCCGGTGCCGAAGAAAGCAATGGTGTGGGCAGCTTGGATGTCACTCGAACGGGCAATGAAGGGCACGAATTGCAATCCTTTGCGTTGTGCCCCCGCGTTGTCATGCTGGGCGTTGGATCCCGTCACTATAGAACAGCGACTAGGCGATTGAATCGCATACTGTACGGAGTCGTGAAAGTTGGTGTTTTTATGCCTATTTGGCGCAAAAATCTGGCTGCAATGATAGCTCCAGGGATGGAGTGAAAGATTTGGTTTTCCGACGCACCACCGCCGTGGCCAAGGTCTTCAAACTGTGTCAGTCGGCCAGCAAGAAATGGCGCTGCCTGAATGGCTCGCACCAGCTCGCCGAGATCACTCAAGGTGTCAAATAAAAGGACGGAGAAAAGCTAACCGAATGCGCTGCCTGAATCTCGCGTCACCAACTTTTGACAATAGCGCCATTTTGGGAAGCGCTTCACCTGATCGCGGCCCTTACCTTTCCCCCAAGCGCGCGGCCAGAAGTGGCGGCGCGACGTGGCGGTGGCGCAGCACGAGCTTGGCCTCGTGGCGAAAGCGCTCTTGGTAGGCCGCGACGCGGGAGAGCTGAATGGAGCGGGCTATGGCAAACATGCCGGACGGGGCCCAGCGCACCAACGTCAGGGCAAGCGGGAGGCGCAGTCCTCCCGGCAGCCAGGCGAGCCAGCTATAGGGCG
>JAJFGM010000516.1 GCA_021776145.1 Kiloniellaceae bacterium
TACTGAGCGCCGGCCGCAAGGCCAACACTGGAGGCCTTGGCCTGGAAGAAGCCGGCGTGGCTCTATTGGCGAACGGCGGGATCAAGGTCGATGAGCGGATGCGCACGAGCAAAGCCGGCGTCTACGCTGCCGGCGATGTCACTGGGCGCGACCAGTTCGTCTACATGGCCGCTTATGGCGCGAAGATCGCGGCATCCAATGCCATGAATGGCGATGGGCGAAACTACGACAATCTCGCGATGCCGGCCGTCGTCTTCACCGATCCGCAGGTGGCAAGTGTCGGCCTCACCGAAGCGGCTGCCAGGGCGCGCGGGATTGACGCGAAAATCTCCGTTCTGTCCCTAGACAATGTTCCGCGAGCGCTTGCGGCGCGTGATACGCGCGGGCTGATCAAGCTTGTCGCTGACAGTGCCACCAACAAACTAATCGGTGCCCATATCCTCGCCCCCGAGGGTGCCGACAGCATCCAAACGGCCGCAATCGCTATCAAACAAGGCGTGACCTATGCTGAACTCGGAGAAATGATCTTCCCGTATCTCACCACGGTTGAAGGTCTGAAGCTTGCTGCGCAAACCTTTGATATGGATGTATCAAAGCTCTCCTGCTGCGCCGGATAACCGGTCATGTCCGCAACCTCCGAACAGACGGCAAAAGACTGGGCCGGCAACATCCGCGCTTATGCTCTTGCCTGGGGCGCACCGTCAGTTGCCATTATCGCCGGCTCCCTCGTGGATGCACCGGCGCGAACTTTGATCTGGACGGTGGCCCTGATCTGGATGGGAACCGCCTGCCTCATGAATGCCCGCCGCTGTGGCCGGACGCACTGTCGCTTCACCGGACCGTTTTATATGATTCTGATCATGCCGGTATTGCTTCACGGCTTTGGTCTGTTTCCGCTCGGCCCATACGCCTGGTGGATCTTGGGCGCGATTATCCTGTTTGGCGGCAAGATCATCTGGTGGGTCACCGAGGCCGCTTGGGGGAAATTCTCGGCGCGTCGGTAGCGACAAACCAGTTTTCCGTCCTCAGGGGACGTTGCCGCGGGCAGCTCAGGACCCACACCTCCCTTCTACGCTCTGCTTTATCCACTCCACATTCTGCGGTATTGCAACAGCATGTGCGCCGTCACTGGCCACTATCACCGGCCCACCAATGTGTCCGACTTTGACAGCCGGCCGGCACAGAGAATGCAGAGGGCAGACATCGTGGCAGCGGCTCCGAGACATAGCGAAAGGCAATCCAAATAGGTGGATAAAGCGGCCCTACACATTGAAGCGTCAGCTTTCGACGCCGGGACATGAGAGAGCGCCAATGATCAGCTTTAGCCCACACGCCGAGCTCCCCCTGGACCTTGTGCTTGAACGGCTGAAGATTGCGGCCGAGCGGCCCTTTGAGGATGCCCGTCCCATCCCCCCCGAGCTGCATCACGCGCGCGCCTTTCTCAATCGCGAGCGGGAAGCCCTCTTTATGCGGGAATGGATTTGTATCGGCCGCGCCGATGAAGTCGCCGCTTACGGCGATTACCTGACCCATGACATCGCCGGCGTGCCGATCTTTGCCGTGCGCCAAGCGGATGGATCGATCAAAGCCTTCGTCAACGCCTGCGCTCACCGCTTCTCGCGCCTGCTCGCCGACGAAACGGGATCACGCAAGCGCTTCACCTGTCCCTATCACGCCTGGACCTACGATTGCGCCGGGGCCCTGATCCGCGCCCCCTTCATGGAGATGAAGAACGGCTTCGATCCGGCCAAACACGGCCTGCGCGAATTGCACGCCGCGATTTGGGAAGGCTTCCTCTATGTCAGCTTGGCCGACGCTCCGGCAAATTCCCTTGCCGAGGCGCTGGCGCCTTTGCGCGACAAGGTGGTCGGGCGCTACGACATGGCCTGCTACCGCAGCGTCTTGCGCGAAACCATGACCTGGAACGCCAACTGGAAGAACCTGATCGAGAATTTCACCGAGAGCTATCATGTGCCCTTCGCCCACGCGAAGACCTTCGCCGGTCACCGGAAGCCCCTGGAAGACTACCTCTGTGGCGAGGACAGCGATCACTATGGCTATCACCGTGCGGCGCAACCATCCGATGACCGCCCCGGCGCGGCGCATCCCGCCAACGACCGTTTAAGCGGCGAGTGGCGGCGCATGATGGTCGATTTCTGCATCTTCCCGGCCCACCTCGTGACCCTGATGCCGGACTATTTGTGGTACATCACCGTGCAGCCCGCCGGCACCGATCAAATGCGCGCCACCTGGGGCGTGGCCTTTCCGCCGGAAGTCCTGGCCGATGTGCCGGAGGCGGACTACAAGGCCTGGCTGGCCGACTTCAAGAGTTACATGGATATCGCCAACGCCGAGGACAAACCCCTGGTCGAGGCACTGCACCGCGGTACGGCCTCGCCCATCCTGCCGCAGGGCGCGCTGCACCCCATCGAGCGCAACATTTGGCAGTTCACCCGCTATTTGGCCAAGGTGTGCGGCGCATACCCGTAAGCTCGAAATTGACAGATCGAGATTGGCCGTCGCCGCGCGCGCATAGTCGGTTACGCACCAGCCGCTCCAGACATCTATATGCGGACACCCGCGGGCGACGTCGCCCAACTGCTGGCTCAGCTGCTGGCCCAGCTGCCGGCCCAGTTGCTGGCCCAGTTTGACCGGACTGAAAAGAATTGGCCAAATGGGTTCAGAAATAGGGAGTCATGCGCCGGGGCACCCATGCGAGGCGGCACCGAGTGGCGGGGCGAAAGATCTTTGTTGCGCGAGGGTGAACGATGAGCGAGCGGTTGACGGGCGGGGAAGCCATTGTAAAGGCGGTGTTGGCGCACGGCGTCGACACGGTCTTCGCCTTGCCGGGGGTGCAAACCTATCCGATCATGGATGCCCTGCAGCGCGCTGGCAATCGGGTCCGCGTGATCGGTCCGCGCCACGAACAGACGGCGGCTTACATGGCGAACGGCTATGCCAAGGCGACCGGCCGACCCGGAGTCTTTTCGGTGGTGCCGGGACCGGGCGTCCTCAACTCCGGTGCGGCGCTGTGCACGGCGGTAGCGATCAACGCGCCAGTGCTGCTGCTGACCGGCCAGGTGCCCTCGCCGTTCCTCGGCCGTGGTCGCGGCCATCTGCACGAACTGCCGGACCAGGCGGCAACCCTGCGCTCCTTCATCAAATGGGCCGGACGGGTGCCGCGCGCGGCGGCCGCGCCGGCGCTGGTCGACGAGGCGTTCCAGCGCATGCTGGGCGGCCGGCCCGGCCCGGTCGCGCTGGAGATGTGCTGGGATACCCTGGCCAAGGCGACACCGGTGGCGGCAGCGGTGCCAGCACCGCTACCGGCACCGGCCGAGCCCGACGAAGCGGCCGTCGCGGAGGCGGTGGCGCTGCTCGCCGAGGCCCGGCGGCCGATGATCATGGTCGGCTCCGGCGCCCAGCATGCCGCGCCCGAGGTGCTGGCACTGGCGGAGGCGTTGGGCGCGCCGGTGACGGCCTTCCGCGGTGGCCGTGGTGTCGTCGCCGAAGACCACCCGCTGGGGGCGGGCTCGGCCGCCGCCTGGGAGCTGTGGCCGGATACGGACCTGCTGATCGGCATCGGTTCGCGCTGCGAGATGCAGAGCATGCGCTGGACCGGCATGATGCGGGTCGATGATCGACTGGCGCCACCGCGCAAGCTGATCCGCATCGAGATCGACCCGGAAGAGCTGCTCAGGCTGAAACCGGATGTCGGCATCGTCGCCGACGCCGCCGCCGGCGCCCGCGCCCTGGCCGAGATGGCGGCGAAGACGCTGCGGCCGGATGCCGGCGCGGCCGAGCACATCCGCAATGCCGAGGCGACGGCGCGCGACAAGATCGAGGCGGTGCAGCCGCATGTCGCCTATCTCGACGTCATCCGCGCCGTGCTGCCGCGCGACGGCATCCTGGTCAAGGACATCTGCCAGGCCGGTTTCGCCTCCTATTTCGCTTGGCCGGCCTACCAGCCGCGCAGCTATCTAACATCCGGCTATCAGGGCAATTTAGGGCACGCCTTTCCAACCGCCCTCGGTGCCAAGGTCGGCTGTCCCGACAAGGCGGTGGTGACGATCACCGGCGATGGCGGCTTCATGTTTGCCGCCCAGGAGTTGTCGACGGCGGCACAGCACGGCATTGGCCTGATCACCGTCGTCTTCAAGAACCAGAGTTACGGCAATATCCGGCGCGATCAGATGACCCTGTTCGAGGGCCGCACGTTGACCTGCGACCTGCCGGAATTGGACTATGTCAAGCTGGCCGAGGCACAGGGTGTCGCCGGTTATCGCGCCTCCAGCCCGAGCGGCCTGCGGCCGGTCCTGGAAAAGGCAATCGCCGACGACGTGCCGGCGCTGATCGAAGTCGCCGTCGACCCCGACACGGAAGTCTCCCCCTGGCCCTACATCATCCGCCGCGGTTGAACGGCGCAGAGCGCTCGCGGTCTCGGTCGCTTCGCCGACCTGTGACTCAAGGCAAAATTGGATAGCCCGAACATGCAAGATCATCACAGGTCCAAATCACCTATCCAGCCCTTCCGCATCGATGTGCCGGACGAAACCATCGATCGTATCCGCGCGCGCGTCGCCGACTATCCCTGGCACGAGATGCCCGACGATGGCGGTTGGGCCTACGGCACGAACCTCGACTACATGAAGGAGCTCTGCGCCTATTGGCTTGACGGGTTCGACTGGCGGAAACAGGAAGCCGCCATCAATCGCCTCCCGCATTTCATCGCGCCGGTTGATGGTATCGACATCCATTTCATCCATGAAAGGGGCAGCGGACCCGCGCCGCTGCCGCTGATCATTTCGCATGGCTGGCCGGGATCGGTCGTCGAGTTCCTCGATATCGTCGAACCCCTGGCCCATCCGGAACGTTTCGGCGGCAACGCCCGGGATGCCTTCGACGTCATCGCGCCCTCCTTGCCGGGTTTCGGATTTTCGGGCCGCCCGCCGCGTCCCTATGGACCGCGCAAGATGGCCGGCATCTTCAATGGGCTGATGACCGACGTGCTCGGATACGAAAGCTACCTGGCCCAGGGCGGAGACTGGGGTGGCGCGATTTCGTCCTGGC
>JAJFGM010000517.1 GCA_021776145.1 Kiloniellaceae bacterium
TGCACATCGACGCAGCATTGCAGCGCGCTGACGACACTGGAAAACTCCAACAGCGCGCCATCTCCCATTAGCTTGACCGTGCGCCCGGAATGACGCTCGATCAAGGGATCGACAATGCTCGTGCGAAGGTCTTTGAGACGCCCAAGGGTCCCGGTTTCGTCGCGTTCCATGAGACGGCTATAATTGACGCAGTCCATGGCAACTATGGTTGTGAGTTTTCGCTCCACAGCTTACCCCCATCGCGGCCGATCACGCATCGGGCCGCGCGCAACCCGTCATATTCGTTCGGTTTATTCTAGCCCACTGCCCTTCGGAAGGCACTTCGGGAACAGTTCACGGCACTCAATTCGTGGAGGTTCCCGATCGAAGCGCACTTTGGCACACAACCCAAGCAATGGTGGTTGTGCTTCGGCGCTGCCCGATCATCATCGGACAGCGCCTTTCAGTCGCGTATCAGTCGTCGCCCAAGCCGTCGAACAGAACGGTCGAAATGTAGCGCTCGGCGCAACTCGGCAGAACGGTTACGATGGTTCGGCCTTTCATTTCGTCACGCTGCGCCACGCGCATGGCACACGCCAGGGCGGCGCCCGACGAGATGCCGGCGGGAATGCCTTCCACGACGCCCGCCTTGCGAGCCGTCTCCAGCGCCTCCTCATTGCTCACCAGCAGCACCTCGTCGATCAGCTCGGTGTCGAGAACGTCCGGTACGAAACCGGCACCGATGCCCTGAATCATGTGCGGCGAGTGCGTTCCGCCAGACAGAACAGGGCTGTTCTCGGGTTCAAAGGCGATAATCCGCACCCCCGGATTGCGCGCTTTCAGCACATCGCCAACCCCCGTCAGCGTCCCGCCCGTGCCGACGCCAAGCACGACAGCGTCGACAACACCGTCGGTGTCGCGCCAGATTTCCTCGGCCGTGGTCCGGCGATGGATTTCGGGATTGGCCGGGTGGCCGAACTGCCACGGCATGACAGCCTTGTCTGTCTCGGCGATGATTTCTTTCGCCTTGTCGATGGCGCCGCCGATGCCTTTCTCGCGCGGTGTTAGCACCAGTTCGGCGCCGAAAAACTTCATCAGCTTGCGTCGCTCGATGGAAAAACTGTCGGGCATGGTCAGAATGCATCGATAGCCCTTGGCGGCGCAGGCGAAGGCAAGCCCGATGCCGGTGTTCCCCGAGGTCGGCTCGACGATGACGCTGCCCGGCCCGATCGTCCCGTCGGCCTCCATGGCTTCGAGCATCGAGACTGCGATCCGATCCTTGACGCTTGAGATGGGATTGAAAAACTCGAGCTTTGCGAGGACCTCGGCCTGGCAGCCCGCCTCTTCCGCCAAGCGACCGATCCGCACCAGCGGCGTGTTGCCGATGGTCTCGAGGATGGAGTTGTAGACGCGGCCGCGGCCGGGCTTGTCGAAGGTAAGCGGCGTATTTTGCTGAACGTTCATTGCGTATCTCCTTAACGTTTGGGATTGACGGCGCTGATCACCCACGAGGAACTGTCCATGACAATTCCGTCGGTGGCGATCTTCTGCCGGTTGATGGCTTCGGTCATCGCGGCCTCGATCTCTTTGCGCGATTTTTCGGCTGCGTCGCCGGCCTCGCGGAAGACCTCGCCGGCGGGACCGATGGCGAGCTGAAAGGCGATGGCATCCTCGACGTCGTGGCCAACCAGAACCGGGGCGTCGACCCTGCGCAACACGACTTCGTCGTAACCGGCGGCCGTCATCATCGCCCTGACGGTGGCCTCGTCGGACATCGAGAAGGGCCCCGGGCCACAGGTCTGTGCGTCGGCGCCAGGCTGCGGCAAGAAACGCAGCACGACGTCCTTGGCCATGGATAGCCAGGGGTTGTCGGCCCGGTCGCGCCAAACGATGTGCACCATGCGGCCGCCCGGACGCAGCGCCTTGCGCATATTGCGCAATCCGGCGACCGGATTGGCGAAGAACATCGTGCCAAAGCGTGCAAAGACGAAATCGTACTGCTCTTCGGGCAGCGCCACCTCGGCGTCGCCACGCACGAACGAGATGTTGCTCAAACCGCGCGCCGCGATGTCCTTGCGCGCATAATTGAGAAAGGCATCGCAGCAGTCGATGCCGACGACCTCTCCCGACTGTCCCACCAGCTTGGCAAGCTTTATGGCGGTATCGCCGAAACCGCAGCCGACATCGAGGACCCGGTCGCCCTCGCGCACCGGCAGGGAAGGAAAAATCGCCTCGCTGTGGTGTGTCAACCCATCCACCAGAATGTGCTTGAAGCGAATGAATTTGGGCGCCAGCACCTCGTTCCAGAAACGGACGAACTCCGTGTCTTCACGTGCCGGCGGAAGGGTCATTGCGGTCTCGCTCATGATATCGGCCTTCTTTCGTCTGTTGTCTCCTTGCGCCTGCCCAATTCAATAGCTGCCATTCGTCGCGCATGCTTGGCGGCTTTCTGAGGGAAATCTGAAGATCTCGTGGGGAAAGGCCGGAAAATCGCTTTTCGGCGTTATTTTTGTTGGTAACCCTCCGGTGGCCGACCGCGTACCGAGGCCTATTTGATCAAGCCGATACGTTCCAGCCGCAGCAAGATACGCTGCGCCGCCTCGTCGGGGCCGTAGTCGGCGGTGTCGATGACCAGCTCCGCCTTTTCCGGCTCTTCGTAAGGGTCGTCGATGCCGGTGAACTGCTTGATGACGCCTGCGCGGGCCTTGGCGTAAAGGCCTTTGTGATCACGCGCCTCGCAGGTCGCCAGCGACGTCGAGACGTAAACCTCGACGAAGGTGCCGACGGCCTCGACCATCTCGCGCACCTGGCGGCGGATCGAGGTATAGGGCGCGATGGGTGCGCAAATCGCCACGCCGCCAGCCTTGGTGATCTCGCTGGCGACGTAGCCGATGCGCAGGATGTTGATGTTGCGGTGTTCCTTGGAAAAACCGAGTTCGCTCGACAGGTTCTTGCGCACGATGTCGCCGTCGAGCAGCGTCACGCTGCGTCCGCCCTGCTCCATCAGGCGGACCATCAAGGCGTTGGCCACCGTCGACTTGCCGGCCCCGGAGAGCCCGGTGAAGAACACCGTGAAACCCTGCTTGTGGAGCGGCGGGTAGTGGCGCCGCAGTTCGGCGATAACCTCGGGAAACGAGAACCAGTCCGGAACATCGAGGCCTTTCAGCAGCCGGCGGCGGAACTCGCTGTTGGAGATCTTGAGTTGGGTTTCGCCGGGCCGCATTTCGTCCTTGGGCACGTATTGGCCACGGTCCTGGACATAGACCATCTCTTGGAAGGGCATCATCTCGATGCCGAGTTCGTCCTGCAGCGATCGCAGCAATTTCTGGGCCGCATAGGGTTCGTAGAATGGTTTGCCGGCGCTGTCGTCACCTGGCCCGGCGTGGTCGCGGCCAACGATGAAATGCGTGCAGCCATGGTTCTTGCGGATGATGGCATGCCACACTGCCTCGCGCGGGCCCGCCATGCGCATGGCCAGCGGCAAGATGCTCAACAAGGTGGTTTGCTCGGGATAGCGTTTCAGGATGTGTTCATAGCAACGCACCCGCGCGAAGTGATCTATGTCGCCGGGCCGGGTAATGCCGACAACGGGGTGAATCA
>JAJFGM010000518.1 GCA_021776145.1 Kiloniellaceae bacterium
AGCTTCAACGCGGTTCTGAAATGGTCCGACGACTATCTGCCGACGCAACAATAGGCTGTCGCGGGTAGGGCTTGGTCGGTGGAAGTGGCGCCACCTCATGTCGAGCCGAGGCGCGGGATCTGCAGCGGATCTGCTCTAGTCGGTGAGATCTTCCCAGAACTCCTTGACGCGGTCGAAAAAGCCTTCGTGCTCGGGGCTGGTCTTGCGCCCCTCGCTCTCGGTTTCGAACTCACGCAGAAGCTCTTTCTGCCGCGCCGTCAGATTGACTGGCGTTTCGACAATGACCTCGACATACATGTCGCCCGTCGCCTGCGAACGCATCACCCCCATGCCCTTGCCACGCAGGCGGAACTGCTGGCCATGCTGGGTGCCGTCGGGAATGGTCACCTTGGCGCGGCCGCCATCAATGACCGGCACTTCAACCGTCCCGCCGAGCGCGGCCGTGGTCAAGGGGATCGGCACGCGGCAGAAAATGTTGGCGCCGTCGCGCTGGAACAGCCGGTGCGGCGCTATCGACAGGAAGATATAGAGATCGCCCGCCGGCGCCCCCCGCAAGCCGGCCTCGCCTTCGCCGCCAAGGCGAATGCGCGTTCCATCCTCGACGCCGGCGGGGATGTTGACCTGCAGGGTCTTTTCCTTGTGCACACGGCCGCTGCCGTCGCAGGAGCGGCAAGGGTTCTCGATGATGCGGCCGACACCTTGGCAGGTCTGGCAGGTGCGCTCGATGGTGAAGAAGCCCTGCTGCGCGCGCACCCGGCCGTGGCCGTTGCAGCCTGGGCAGGTCACCGGTTGGGAATCGGCTTCGGCACCGCTGCCGCTGCAATCCTCGCAGCCCACCGACGTCGGCACGCGAATTTGTGCCGTCTTGCCGCTGAAAGCGTCCTCGAGGCTGATTTCCATGTTGTAGCGCAGATCCGAACCGCTCTGCTGGGCGCCACCGCGCCGTCCGCCCATGAAATCGCCAAACATCTCATCGAAAATGTCGGCGAATCCGCCACCACCAGAGAATCCGCCGGCGCGTGGGCCGCCGCCGTTTTCAAAGGCGGCGTGACCATAACGGTCATAGGCAGCGCGTTTTTGCTCGTCCTTGAGGACGTCGTAGGCCTGGCTGATCTCTTTGAACTTTTGTTCGGCTTTTTCGTCGCCCGGATTGCGGTCCGGGTGGTACTTCATCGCCAGTTTGCGATAGGCGCTTTTCAGATCCGCCGCGCTGGCGTTCTTGGCGACACCCAAGGTCTCGTAAAAATCCTGCTTGGCCATGGGAACGTCCCGACGTCAGCGATATGTTTGTGCTAGCGAAAAAACGAACAACGGGCCGAGAGCCGCGCAGGGGCTTCCCGCTAGGCTGTCCCGGCCCGTTATGATCAACGGCCTTAGGCGCTCTTGCCTTTTTTGTCCTCGTCGACCTCTTCGAAGTCGGCATCGACAACCGTCTCGTCGGAGTCCTGCGCCGTTTCATTGTTTTCAGGAGTGTCGCCGGCCTCGGTCTCGGCCTGATTGGCTTCATAGAGTGCCTGGCCGAGCTTCATGGAGATCTCGCTGAGGGTCTGCATTGCCGCCTGGATCGCCTCGACGTCCTCGCCTTCAGCGGCGTCCTTAACCGCCTTGATGGCTTCTTCGGCCGCCGTCTTGTCTTCGGCGGGGACCTTGTCCCCGGCCTCGCCTATGGTCTTTTCGGTCTGATGCACCAGTGCTTCGGCATGGTTCCTGGCCTCGACAAGCGCACGCCGCTTCTTGTCCTCTTCGGCGTTTTCTTCGGCTTCGCGAACCATCCGCTCGATATCTTCGTCGCTGAGGCCGCCCGAGGCTTCGATGCGGATCGCCTGTTCCTTGCCCGTCGCCTTGTCCTTGGCGTTGACGTTGACGATACCGTTGGCATCGATGTCGAAAGTCACCTCGATTTGCGGCACGCCGCGCGGCGCCGAGGGAATGCCAACCAGATCGAACTGGCCGAGCATCTTGTTGTCCGCGGCCATCTCGCGCTCGCCCTGGAAAACACGAATGGTGACGGCACTCTGGCTATCTTCCGCGGTCGAGAAGACCTGGCTCTTCTTGGTCGGGATGGTGGTGTTGCGATCGATCAGTTTGGTCAGGACACCGCCCAGGGTCTCGATGCCGAGTGACAAGGGCGTCACATCCAGCAGCAGCACGTCCTTGACGTCGCCACGCAGCACACCGCCCTGAATGGCGGCACCGATGGCCACCACTTCGTCTGGGTTGACGCCGCGATGCGGCTCCCTGCCGAAGTAGCTCTTGACCGTTTCAAGGACCTTGGGCATGCGGATCATGCCGCCGACCATGATGACCTCGTCAACTTCGGCCGGCGTAATCCCGGCGTCTTTCAGGGCTGCCTTGACCGGCTTCATGGTCCGCTGCACCAGATCGTCGACAAGCGCCTCGAGCTTGGCGCGGGTCAGTTTGATATTGAGATGCTTGGGCCCACTTGCATCGGCGGTGATGAAGGGCAGGTTGATTTCGGTCTGTGTCGACGAGGAGAGCTCGATCTTGGCTTTCTCGGCTGCCTCTTTCAGGCGCTGCAGGGCGAGCTTGTCCTTGCGCAGATCGACCGTCTGCTCCTTTTTGAATTCATCGGCCAGATAATCGATGATGCGGGCGTCGAAATCCTCGCCGCCGAGGAAGGTGTCGCCATTGGTCGATTTGACCTCGAACACTCCGTCGCCGATCTCCAGAATGGAGATATCGAAGGTACCGCCGCCGAGGTCGTAAACCGCGATGGTTCCCGAGCCCTTTTTCTCGAGCCCGTAGGCCAACGCCGCCGCGGTCGGCTCGTTGATGATGCGCAGCACTTCCAGGCCGGCAATCTTGCCGGCGTCTTTGGTTGCCTGACGCTGGGAGTCGTTGAAGTAGGCCGGCACGGTGACGACGGCCTGAGTCACGGTTTCGCCGAGGAAGGTCTCGGCGGTTTCCTTCATCTTCTGCAGAATAAAAGCGGAAACCTGGCTGGGGCTGTATTTCTCGCCTTCGGCCTCGACCCAGGCATCGCCACCATCTGATTTGACGATCTTGTAGGGGACAAGATCCATGTCCTTCTTGGTCAAGGGATCGTCGAAACGACGCCCGATCAAGCGCTTGATCGCAAAGAGTGTGTTGCCCGGGTTGGTCACTGCCTGGCGCTTGGCCGGCTGACCGACTAGGCGTTCGCCAGAGTCCGAAAATGCCACCATCGAGGGTGTAGTACGGGCACCCTCCGCATTTTCGATCACTTTGGCTTCTTTGCCGTCCATGACGGCGACGCAGGAATTCGTCGTTCCAAGGTCGATGCCGATTACTTTGCTCATGTCAATCCTCGCTTTTTCAGCAGGTCGCGTGGGTGGCCTTGTGGGAAAGCACCACCACCAGGACCCCTGCTATTCCGTTACAATCGGCGCCAGATGTCTTCGTTCAAGGCACTTGGCGCCATTAGAGCCAGACAATGTCCTCAAAGCCCTGGCGGTTATATAAGGAGCCAACGTCTTGCTGCAAGACGCGAAAGCCGAGGAATCGCGGCTCCCATGGCCGATTTCGCCCTTTGACGGCGTCTTAATCGTGGGAAAGGGTGGTCGGCAGCGACACTTGCGGGTCCTGGCGGAACCGCGCAGAATGGTGTGGTATTCTCGGCCTGGTCACTTCGGGGTCCATGGCGACCCGATGTCAGGAGATGCTCGTCGATGAGCAGCCCACCGCCTTCGTCACCAAACGACGCCATTTTTCGGGCCATCCTGGGTGTCATGCTGTTGACCGTGATCGGCGGTGTCGCCCTGGTCCTGCTCGGCGATTATGTCTGGCACAACGAAGCCATGAAAAATGTCGGCACCGGCGCCGTTCTGCTCGGCGGGTTCATCTACTTTTTCTTTCGCGTACTTGGCAAACGGGAAGCCAAAAGGCGGCAGGACTCGCAAAGCAGCCAGCACGACAACGACGGGGAGCCCGGGGATTGACGCCACCCGGATCAGGAGAATCGCCACTTGCGGCGCGCAACCGCGCAATGTCCCTGCCCGCCGGTTTTCGCTATCTGCCGGCCCACCTCGATCGAGAGGCGCAGCAAACCCTGATGGCCGCCGTTACGGATCTTCTCGCCGCGGCGCCGCTCTATCGCCCCAGCATGCCGCGCAGCGGCCGGCCGCTCAGTGTCGAAATGAGCAACGCCGGCACCCTCGGCTGGATCAGCGATAAACGCGGATACCGCTACAGCCCAAGGCACCCGGTGACCGGCGCGCCCTGGCCGGCCATCCCCGATCCGCTGCTGCGGCTGTGGCGCGAACTTACGAGCTGCGAAGCCGATCCAGAATGCTGCCTCATAAATCTCTACCGCGAAGGGGCCCGCATGGGACTGCACCAGGACCGCGACGAAGAGGATTTCGAGATCCCCGTTGTCTCGCTATCCCTCGGCGACAGCGCGGTCTTTCGCCTCGGCGGCACGACCCGGCGCGGCACGACCCGTTCCTGGAAATTGTCGTCCGGTGATGCGGTGGTACTCGCCGGCGCGGCGCGGCTCGCCTTCCATGGGATCGACCGCGTCATGACCGGATCGAGCCGTCTGATCCCCGGCGGCGGACGCATCAATCTGACCCTGCGGCGTGTCGGCGGAGTCACCCGCCGCGCTGAATAGGAAAATCAAATCGCTGATTCAGGCCCCGAATTAGGCCTCGGTATCGACTTGACTGCCGGCACCACCGGGAATGTCATCTGCCGCTCCGCCCGGCTCGCTCGCGTCCGCCTGGGGATCGGTAGCTTGCGCCGCAGCCGCCGGGCCGCCCCTTGCGATGCCGACTCGCGCCGGGCGGATCAGCCGCTCGTGAATGCGGTAACCGGCCTGGATGACCTGCACGATCGTGCCCGAGGGCTTGCTTGGATCCGGCACTTCAAACATTGCTTCGTGCGCATGCGGGTCGAGTTTTTCACCAAGCGGTTCAAGCACTTCGATCTTGTTGCGTTCGAAGGCCGCGAGCAGTTCACGCTCGGTCATCTGCACACCGGTGAGCAGGTTCTTCAACTGCTCGTCCTTCTCGGCCGCGTCCGGCGGCACCGCCGCAATGGCGCGCTGTAGGTTGTCGCACACCCCGAGCAAGTCGCTAATCAACGGCACGGCGGCGTACTTCACGCTTTCCTCGCGCTCGCGCCGCGCGCGGGCGCGGACGTTTTCCGTCTCTGCCATCGAGCGCAGAAGCTGATCCTTGAGAGCTGCAATTTCGCCCGATAAAAGCTGAATCGGATCTTCTTCCGGTGCCAGCGCTTCAGCCGACACAATGTCCGCCAGATCTACGAGTTCTTCTTCACCCAGCACGTGTGGGCTATCCGGCGCGGCATCGGTTTCCGCCGGGCCTTCGCCCGCGGCTGCCGCGTCCTGTTGATTTTCCTTGGGCATCTTGGACGGCAACTCCTCTGTATCTTCAGCCAACCATGCGGCCGATCACCTTTGCGGTATAGTCGACCATGGGAATGATGCGGGCGTAATCGATGCGTGTGGGTCCGATAACGCCGACGGCGCCAACGATCTGTTGGCGCGAGTTGTTATAGGGCGCGATCACGACCGAACAACCGGCCATGCCAAAAAGTTCGTTCTCCGCCCCGATAAATATCTGCACGCCCTCGGCGCTGTCGGTCAGATCGAGAAGCCTGGATAGGGCGTCCTTGGTCTCGAGCGTCTGAAACAGCTGGCGAATGCGTTCCAGATCCTCAAGCGCGGTCACATCCTCCAAAAGCTTGGCCTGGCCACGGATGATAAGAGCGCCGCCCTTTCCGGCCTCGCCGGACCAGGTCGCCAGGCCGGTCGCGACGACACGCGACGTCAAGCTGTCGAGTTGCGCCCGCTGCTCCGCCAGGTCACGTTCGATCTCGACGCGGGCGTCGGCCAAGGTGCGGCCGACCAGACGCGCCGCCAAGAAATTCGTGGCCTCGACCAGCGACGAGGCCGGCAATCCCATGGGAACGTCGATGACGCGATTTTCCACCGTACCCGACTGCGAGACCAGGACCACCAGAGCTCGGCCCGGACCCAGCGACACGAATTCGATGTGCTTCAAGGGCTCGCTCAGCTTCGGCGCCACGACCAGCCCGGCACAGCGCGACAGGCCGGAAATCATACCGGTGGCCTCTTCCAGCACTTCCGAAACGGACCTGCCGTTGCCGGCGCATTGGCCTTCGATGTGGGCGCGTTCGTCCTCGGTTAGATTACCGCGTTCGAGCAACCCTTCGACAAACAGTTGCAGACCCTGTTCGGTTGGCAGTCGGCCGGCCGAGGTATGCGGCGCATAGAGCAACCCGAGATCTTCCAAATCGGCCATGACGTTGCGAATCGTGGCGGGCGACAGATCCAGACCCAGGTTGCGCGACAGCGTGCGTGAGCCAATCGGCGCCCCGGTTTCCACGTAGGCGTCAACGATGTGCCTGAAAATCTGCCGCGATCGCTCGTTGAGCGCGGCAATCGTCGGGCTTTCCCTCTCATCCAGGCCGGGTGATTTCGTCATGCAGGCAATTTAGGTACGGCGTCAGCCATCGTCAATGTAACCGCCCCCGATGGCGAACCGGGTTGGCGACGGCGAGCCGGGCTGGACGCCACCGCGGGCTTGGTCTAGTTAAGGGTTTTCCAACAGCCCCAATCAGAAAGCCTCTTTATGCGCCCTTCCGGCCGTGCCCCCAATGAGCTGCGCCAAGTCAGTCTGCAGACCGGCGCCAATAAATATGCTGAAGGTTCCTGCCTGGCGGTCTTCGGCGATACGCATGTGCTCTGCACGGCGTCGGTGGAAAACAACGTACCGCCATGGCTGCGCAACAGCGGCAAGGGATGGATCACCGCCGAGTACGGCATGCTGCCGCGCGCCACGCACACGCGCGGACAACGCGAAGCCGCTCGCGGCAAGCAATCCGGCCGAACGCAGGAGATTCAACGTCTCATCGGCCGTTCCCTGCGCGCCGTTGCCGATATGAAGGGCTTCGGCGAGCGGCAAGTGAAAATCGACTGTGACGTCATTCAAGCCGACGGCGGGACGCGGACGGCGGCGATCACCGGCGCTTATGTCGCTTTGCATTTGGCGTTTCAACACCTGCTCGAGATCGGCGCCATAGACAGCCTTCCCCTGACCGACGCGGTCGCCGCCGTATCCTGCGGCATTTACAATGGCGAGGCGGTTCTCGACCTCGATTATGACGAGGACTCCACCGCCCAGGCGGATGCCAACTTCGTGCTCACCGCCAGTGGCGGCATCGTGGAGATTCAGGGCACGGCCGAGGAAAAGCCCTTCGAGCGCGCCCAATTCGACCAGCTCTTGGGGCTTGCCGAGACCGGCGTGGCGGAGCTGGCGCGGCGCCAACTCCAGGCCATCGAGGCCGCCTGAGGCCGGCATGGACGCGGCCGGCCCACCCCAACGGCTGATCATTGCCAGCCACAATCCGGGCAAAGTCGCCGAAATCGAGGCGCTTTTGGCGCCCTTCGCTGTCGAGATCCTTTCGGCGGCAAGCTTGAACCTGCCGGAGCCGGACGAGACCGGCGCAAGCTTTGCCAAGAATGCCCGCCTCAAGGCCGTGGCCGCCGCCACGGCGGCCGGCCTGCCGGCGCTGGCCGACGATTCCGGCTTGGCGGTCACGGCACTGGAAGGACGTCCGGGCATCTACTCGGCACGCTGGGCCGGGCCCGGCAAGGATTTCGCGCTCGCCATGCAACGGGTCGAGGAGGAAATGCAGGGACACAGCGATCGAAGCGCCCATTTCGTTTCTGCGCTCTGCCTGGCCCAGGCGGACGGAACCTCGCGAATGTTCGAGGGGCGCATCGATGGAGACCTGGTCTGGCCGCCGCGCGGCGAACGCGGCTTCGGCTACGACCCCATGTTCTTGCCGAAGGGGCACGGCGAGACCTTTGGCGAGATGCCGCCAACGCTGAAGCATGCCATGAGCCATCGCGCCCGCGCCTTCCGGCTTCTTGTCGAGCAGGTTTTCGAGACCGCGGAATGACGTCGCCGAGCGAGCCAGACTCCGTTGTGGCGAACCCCGAGGACCCAGCCGCGCCGGATTTGGCCGCGCCGGATTTAGGTGTCTACCTGCATTGGCCTTTCTGCCGCGCCAAGTGCCCCTATTGCGATTTTAACAGCCACGTGCGCGGATCCGTCGATCACGGCCGCTGGCGCGATGCCCTGCTCGCCGAGTTGCGGCATTTCGCGCAGCGCCTGCCGGGGCGCCGCGTCACATCCGTGTTCTTCGGCGGCGGCACGCCTTCGCTGATGGCACCGGAGACCGTCGCCGCGCTCCTTGCCGAAACCCGCGACCTTTGGCAGGCGGCCGTGGACCTCGAGGTCACTCTGGAAGCCAATCCCACCTCCAGCGAGGCCGCGACCTTCGAAGCCTTCGCCAAGGCCGGCGTCAACCGCCTTTCGGTCGGGATACAGTCCCTCGACGATGACGCCCTGAAATTCCTCGGTCGGCAACATTCGTCGGCCGAGGCCCTGGCGGCGGTTGACTTGGCGCGGCGCAACTTCGACCGCTTCTCTTTCGACCTCATCTACGCCCGTCCGGGACAATCGCTGGCGGCCTGGGACCGGGAGCTGGCGCGTGCCCTTGACGAGGGGCCGGAGCACATCTCGCTCTACCAACTGACCATCGAAGAAGGCACCGCCTTCCACGCCGCGCGACGTCGGGGTGAACTGGCGGAGCTGCCCGAAACCTTGGCGGCTCGGCTATTCGTGGCGACCCGCGAACGCCTCGCCTCCGCTGGACTGCCGGCCTACGAGATCTCCAACCATGCCAGGCCCGGCGCCGAGTGCCGTCACAACCTGCTCTATTGGCGCTACAACGACTATGTCGGGGTCGGGCCCGGCGCCCACGGCCGTCTCGGCCAGGCCGACGGCAAACATGCGACCCGTCAGCACCGAGCTCCGGAGGCCTGGCTCCAGGCGGTCGAGCGCGCCGGCCACGCCACGCGCCGCGACGAACTCGTCGGCCGTGAAGAGCGCCTGGCCGAGCTGGTGATGATGGGCCTGCGGCTGCCGCAGGGAGTCGCGCGTGCCGTCTTCCGTCGCGAAACGGATGCCGAGCCCGAGGCGCTTTTCGATGCCGTCGAGTTGGAGCGGCTTTGCGCCGGCGGTTTCCTGGAAATCGATGCCAAAGGCTTGCGCGCGACAGCCGCCGGACAACAGAGGCTTGACGCGGTCTTGGCGCGCCTGCTGGCCTGATTTTTTTCCTGCCGCCAAAATCTCTCGAGTGTGTGCGAGCGCCCCTGGCCGCTAAAACGTCAGCGCCTCGAAGGTCTGCGGCGCGCTGTCGAGAACCTTGAACTCGTCGCGCTGCATCTCGACCACGGCCAGGCCACGCTGGCTCTCGCCCGAGGAGAGAAAACGAAAAATACCGTCAACGCCGGCGAAACCGCTGGGTTGGGTGAGAACCTCGGTCGAATAGGCGACCCGAGAGGTTGACTCGGCGGCGCGGCGCGCCAGAACCGCAGCCAGCGCCACCGCATCGTAGGCCAGCGAAGCGACCCGCGGCGGCGTCTCGCTGAAAGTCTCCTCATAACGCTGAGCGAATGCCCGCCACAGCTCTGGCGGCGGCGTGGGAAACCAGCCCCCCTGCAAGGCCGGCTCCGTGCCGAGGCGGTGATCGTCCCATAGGGCGGTGCCGAGAAACCGCACTTCGCGGGGGTCGACCTCGTAGTAGGCCAAGAGCGAGGCCACCGAAAGCAGCTGTTCGCCACCGGCCGGCAGCAGCACCGCATCGAATTCCGGGGCGCCCAGGGTTTCCTTGTCCTTGAGACGCTGCAGGGCCAGTTTGGCCGCTTCGTCGGCACGGCTTTCAAGGGCTTTGCGTTGTGACAGCAAAGCGTTGCGACGGCGGTCGTAGTCGGCCAGCGAACGCACTTCCGGCGTCAGGTCGCCCGCTCCCGGCTGATAGAAGATGACGCGGCTGAGTTCGGCTTCGTTGCGTGCCACGGCAGCCTGCAAAGCCTCGACAATGGAGTTGCCGTAGGCCGATTCCGGCGCCAGGACGGCAAAACGGCGCAGGCCACGAGCGCTGGCAAAATCGACAATCCGAGCAACCTGGGAGTTCGGCCCGATCCCCATGACAAAGATGTTCTGCCCGGCAACCTCGCGGTTGTTGGAAAAAGTCACGACCGCGGCGCCGGAACGGTCTGCCTCGGCGGCAACGCTTTCGACGGTTGTCGAGAACAAAGGACCGATATTAAGCTCGGCGCCGGCGTCGCGCGCTGCCCGCGCCGCGGCCCCTGCGCCCTCGGGTGTCCCGGCGGTGTCCCGCACGATCAAGGAGAACCTTTCGTCGGCGATATCGAAGACCGCGAGCTGGGCCGCGTTCAACAAGGCTTGCCCGACAGGTGCGTGGGGTCCGCTCAAGGGCAGCAAGAGCCCGACCTTAACAAAATCGTCGACCACCACGCCCGGGGCCACGAGGGCCGTCGCATCGGGCGCGCCCGACTGCGGGTTTGCCAGATACTCCGGCAGTCCACCTCGGTCGTATCCCCGTCCGCCCGACGCGTCCCCGGGGATCGGTTCTTGCTTTAG